>CAXQQM010000078.1:0-7361 GCA_964226055.1 Robiginitalea sp.
GTAGGATCGCGAGATGGCGGTACCGCCTGTCAGGAATACCATTGAAAAATTATGCTGCAATACGCGGAACGGAATCCGTTCATAGGGCTCCAAACCAAAAATGCTCAATCGGATGTCGGGGTCTTCATGCAGGACACAATCCCGATCTTCCCGAGCTTGATTCAAAGTGTTGAGTTCATTCAGATGGTCGGGATTCCATCGCTCAAAAATACCCTCCCGGTTCAATTCTATAAGCTTCATAAAGTTTACTCAGATTCATTCTTATTACTAGCGCGGGGGAATATTTTTAAGTCTCTGGATTTGAAAGGTTTGTTCACTGTTGGGTACAGGTGGGGAAATCCTGCAGGATTTCACGGATCCTCTCCGGGGTCAGGGGCTTTTGGATAAATCCTGCCCATCCTGCGGAGACATTGGTCTCCATCCTGTCGGCATATGTGGCATGGGTCAGGTAGGCCCTGTTCTTTTTATAGGCCCCATCCAGTTTGTAGAGGGACCTCAGGAATTCCGGACCGTTCAGTACAGGCATATGAATCTCCACGAGGATCAGGTCCGGGAGGAAACGATTTCCCTGGAAACCGGGTGCAGCCTGCGTCTTGAAAAATTCGATTGCCACCTGTGAATCGGGAAATGTGCAAATCTCTGCCTGTCGAAACGCTTTTTCAAGATTCCGCTGGGCGATATACAGGTCGATTTCATGGTGGTCGACTAACAGGATTTGCAAGGGGGTTGCTGTCATGCGCCCGTGGATTTTTGATTTGCGTCTGCCAAAAGCGAATCACAGAACCGCAGGGCGGCCGGCAAATTCGAACAAATGACCGATACGCTATCACGGTGAATCAGACGCACGTAGGACTGGACCAGCAAGCGAACGGACAGGGATTCCACGATATACGCTTCCCCCATAATCAACGGGTTGCGCCGGCACCTTTCCGAAAGCACTTTCGCCGTATCTGTCGACAGTGTCCCACGGGCTTGTTTCAGGTCTACGATCAACGGCATGGGCACACCCTGGGTAAGCTCTTGGAGGACTCGCAGGAATCGCCGGTAGAATCTGGAAGTCCAACTGCTTATCTGGCTTAAGTTGTGGACTTCGCAAAACAGGATCCCCTTCTCGGTATAAAAAGAGGCCTGACTTTCAATTATTGTTTTTTCCATGGTTTCAATACGAAAACGCAATGACAAGTTGCGTGCCAAAATATATTGACAACCATTTAAACATCTAAAAAACAGATAGATAGACGGGTTAAAAAGAGGGTGGCCTTGAATAAAAGTAGCGGTATACCGTTACCGGAAAGTATTAACCCTTCAAATACACGGAATACCGTGAGATCATTTGGGCCGGTGGATCTTTAATTTGCGCATCCTGTCGCGCAATGTGCTCGGTTTCAAGTCCAGGAGGTCGGCAGCGCCCCCTTTGCCCGTAAGTTTCCAGTTGCACAGTTCGAGGACATGAAGGATGTGGTTCCGTTGGACAGAGGCCATGGACAGTATGTTGTTCCGAAGGGGCCTCCTCGATTTTTGGCTTTCCGATTCGAACCCCGGGATCACCAGCGTATCGCCCCGGGAGATAATAGTGGCCCGCTCCAGGAGGTTTTCAAGTTCACGGATATTTCCAGGCCAGTCGTACTGCCTGAGTTGAGACATGGCTTCCTCGGTTACAAACGAAATATGTTTCCCGTACTCCCGGCTGAATTTATCCACAAAATGCTCCACCAATATCGGGATGTCTTCCTGCCGTTCTCGCAAAGGGGGCACCTCAATTGGAAAGACGTTGATACGGAAATACAAATCCTCCCGGAAGCCACCCCTTTCGACCTCCTCCTTCAAGTTTCGGTTGGTCGCAGCGATGATTCGGACGTCGAGTTTTCGCACCTCCGTACCACCCACTACTTCAATTTCGCCTTCCTGCAGAAACCGAAGGAGTTTGGGCTGCATATCCAGAGGGAATTCGCCGATCTCGTCCAGGAACAGCGTTCCTCCGTCGGCCAGTTCAAATTTTCCGATCTTATTGCTGACAGCCCCTGTAAATGCCCCTTTTTTATGGCCAAAGATCTCGCTTTCCATCAATTCCCGAGGAATAGCCGCGCAGTTCACCCTGATCATTGGTTTTGCGCTTCTCGGACTGATATTGTGGATTGCCCTGGCCAGCAACTCCTTCCCGGTTCCCGATTCCCCCTGGAGCAGGACTGTGGCATTCGTGGCGGCTACCTGTTCCACCTCCGTGAGCACCTGGCTGAAGGCCGGGCTGCTGTATACCATTTCCTGGTAGTTGAAGACCAGGTCCAGTTCATTCCTCAGGTACCGGTTTTCCTGCTCCAGCCTTTTCCGCAACGTGTCTAGTTCCTTATTGGCTTTGGATAATTCCCGGTTGGCTTGCCGTATTTGCTCCTCGGCCTTCTTGCGCTCGCTGCTTTCCACCATCAGGGAAACCACGTTGGCCATGGAAGTGGCAAATTCCAGATCCTCTGAGGTCCAGTCCCTGATGTCAGTTCCTACGTGCTCAAAACAGAGGATGCCATAGGGTTCTCGTGCACTGTAGACAAAAACATCCATCAGGGATTTGATCCCATTGGGTTCCAGGTAGCCAGGCCCGAAATCAGAGGTGGCAGGATGCTCCCGGGCATTGGGTACAAGGACGCTTTTTTGCTGTTCCAGCATCTTAAAGTAGTTCGGGCATTCTGCACGAGACAGTCGGTCGCCCCGACGGTGCTCGCCTTCATTTATCACATATAAATCCTCACAGAGGATCTCATTTCCGTTTTGGGTGAACTTCCAGATACTGACGCGTTCCAGTTCCAGGGTTTCGGCAGCCAGTTTGGTAATCTGACCGAAGTTCTCCTGCAGATCACCCTGTGCCATTCCCGCCAGTTTCAGGATGGCGTCTTTCTTTTTTTCGGACCTGCGGGCGCTATTTTCCAGTGCCTGTTCCGCCCGTTTGCGCTCCGTGATGTCCCGGATAATGCCAATGAGGAAATGGTTGCCTGCCTCATCGCTGAATCGCGTTTTCTTGGTTGAGATGATTCGCGTATCGCCCCCCCGGACCGTGAGGGTTTCCTCGTTCACATTTTCAACCCCGGTTTTCAGGACTTCCCTGTCAATTTTCAGGAAACTCTCCCGTTCCTCGGGGCTAACGTCTTCGGCCAGTGTTTTCCCGATAATTTTAGATTTCTCAAGGCCAAATGCTGAACAGAATGCCTCGTTCACCAGTAACAACCGACTGTTCTGATCCTTCATAAAAACCGGATCCCCAATATTGTCGAGAATACGCTCCAGGTACTGCCGCCGCTTATGCATGGTGGTAAAAAAACCAAAATGATTGTCCTGGGAGGTCGGCCCGGACCTCACGAGGGTCAGGTCCTGCATGAGCCCGAGGTGTGCAATCACATCGCCTGCCTCGTTCCGGATGGCTGTGGTGGAGATGGCCACCGAAAAGTACTCCCCGTCTTTCCGGGTATGTGTGGTAGCAAACTCCCCCTTGAAATCGTCTCCCAGTTTATTTTTCAGGTCTTGCTCGAATTCCTCGCGAAATTCCGGCGGCCAGAAAGGGTAGGGTGAACCCGATCCGAGAAGCTCTTTTTCCTTAAAACCCGTTATCCGGCAGAATGCGGAATTGACCAGGACGATCTTTCCCGATGTGTCCAGTACGATCAGGCCGTCTACCAGGGATTCCAAAAACGCCTCTGTGTATCCCAGGCGGTTCATCAAATCATTCCTCAAAGTGTCTTCGGGTATTTCCACTATCCAAAAAGTAGTTTAGCCAGATCGAAATTTAAAATTAAGTACCGGAAAACATAGCCGTATGCCAGCCGTGTTCCCTGACTTTTTTGGATTAGATAGGAAATTTGGTTACTCAAAATATACGTATTTATTTAGTAACCCTATCGGCAAATAGATTATTTGGATGCGAAGAAACCCTGATTGCACGCGAAAACCTTCGGGATAATTGTTCCGACAGCAGAAAAATGGGGATATTTGTAAAAACCCTGTACTAAATCGGTTAAATCCCAACAAATTACATGGTTTTCATGGATTTTGCGGGTGTGCCGGATCCTTTAGGTTAAAGATTATGCGAGAGAACTTTGACAACTTCATTACCCGGTTCAGCGAAGGCCTGGGCAATATATTCCACGATGACAACAATATTGATGCCCTGAGCCTGGAACGCGGTTTGCCCGATGCCGTCTGGGATGACATCATGGGGATGCGGCCACTTTCAGTGGCGATACCGGAGGAATTCGGCGGGCGGGGGCTGCACGTGTCGGAATGTCTGGGGGTTTTGGCAGCCGCCTCCTATGAATCCCTGCCGCTTTCCCTCACTTTTGGGATCAATATCGCCCTTTTCCTTGAACCCCTCGCCAAATATGGCCACCAGGACATACAGGCGGGTATTTTCAAACAATTCCTTGAGAAAAAAGCCATGGGTGGGCTGATGATAACCGAACCGGATTACGGCAGCGACGCCCTGAATATGCAAACGCAGTACTCCGAAACTGAAAGCGGCTTCCACATTAAGGGTAAAAAACACTGGCAGGGCCTCACCGGGATGGCCGATTACTGGATTGTGGCTGCCCGGAAAGCGACTGCCTCCGGCGATTTGGCGCGGGATATCGATTTCTTCGTGACCGCCGAGAATGAACCCGGACAGCAAATCCAGGTGGAGAAATACTTCAATAACCTGGGGTTGTATATGATCCCCTACGGCCTGAATACCCTGGACCTGGAAGTGCCGGCCAATCAGAAACTCCAGGCCCCGCGCACCGGGATCAAGATGATGCTGGATATCCTGCACCGGAGCCGGCTGCAGTTCCCGGGAATGGCCATGGGCTTTATCCGCAGGATGCTGGATGAAGCCCTGGAACACACGGACCAGCGGATGGTGGCGGGCAGGAAACTCGCCGAAATGGATTCCGTGAAGTATCAGCTCTCCCGGATCCAGGCTGCATATTCCCTTTGTTCGGGCATGTGTGCCAGGAGTTCCGGCATGAGCGGTATCGACCAGGAACTCGCTACCCAGGGCATGGAGGCCAACGTGATGAAGGCCCTGGTGACCGACCTGATGCAGGAGTCTGCCCAGATTTGCGTCCAGCTCAACGGGTCCGCCGGCTATAAACTCGACCATGTTGCGGGAAGGGGGATTGTGGACAGCCGGCCGTTCCAGATATTCGAAGGCTCAAATGAGATGCTCTATACCCAGATCGCGGAAGGAATGGTCAAGGTCATGAAAAAGAACAAGGACTTCCACCTGGAGCGTTATCTGGCCGGGGAGCCTCTGACCAGCCGTGTCGCCGACCAGTTTGGCGATTTGTTCGAATTCCAAATAGGGGAGAATCTGCCGCAGCGTCAATTGGTGTCCCTGGGACGGGTGATGGCCCGGGTTGCTTCCCTGCAATATGTGGATGTGATGATGGAGTCGGGCTTCCGCAAGGACCTGTATGAGAATACCCGGAAGCACATGGAAGCCGATGTCCGCCAATTGCTCACACGGCTACGGACACCGAACGAAGCGGAACCTGTTCAGGGGTACCGGGAGTCTTCCGACTGGATGCAGTTTATCACCCATTGAGCAGCTGCACGAGTTTTAACCGGCTGCTGATCCCTATTTTTGTGTAAATCCGGTGGGTGTGGTCCTTGACGGTTTGCAGGCTGATATACAACTCTTCTGCAATCTGCCGGTTGGTCTTCCCCTCGCATATTTTTTCGATTACCTCCTGTTCCCTGGGGGTAATCCCGTAGGTGTCGATAAGGTGTTGCAGTTTCCCGCTATGGGTGCTCTCGGGGAATACTGGCTGGAAAACCCGGTCGGACACCTGGAAAATGTACAGGAAGGGCAGGGCCGGGGAGAGGAAATACAACAGCAGGCCCGGGGCAGCCAGGACGGACTCGCGGGTTATAAGTGCCAGCCCGACAATTCGCAAGATCAGCGCCAGGGCAACCCCCCAGGCAAATTTCCGGGCATAGCGGGTTTCCCGGCCTCCCGATTTTTTTCGACCGGATAGCAGCCCCCATACCACCAGGCCCGTGCTAATAAAGTCCGGCCAAAGTGCCGCTACTGCCAGGACAAGGGGCCACACCGGGTCGGAGACATCGCCGGAAACTGTGTACAGATACCCGAAGATCCATACTACGGGCAACATCAAACCGACGATAGCGACCACCCAGGTGGCAAGGGCGGGAACTTTCCGGGAATCGCTCATTGAAAAACCCAGCGAACTGTACAGCAACCAGCCGACCGCGGCAAAGGGCAGGGCCAGCATCGGAAGCCAGCGGGCTGTCCTCAGCACGGTATCCGGCTGCATCCCGCCAAACAACAGGAGTTCCCTTAGGCCAAAGGGCCCCCAAAGGGCATAGAAGGCGTAGGCATAGAAGAAAACCAGGTAATAGAAATACTTTTTGTGGAAGCGGGAATCGAAAGTTACCACGGTTTGGCGGCCCATCCAGATACTCCCCAGGGCTATGGCGGAGCAGAGGAGGAAAGCGACGATAAACAGGATTCGGATCAAGGCTGGGCTTTATCGACCTAAAAGTATATAAAATGCCCGGCGTACCAGGCCCTACTTCAGTAGTGTTTTAAGAATCACTACCAAAGTTGGATGTTTCAAACAGGCTGGTGGCCTATATTCGCCTCAAAATCCAAGACCCATGCAAACATCGCGCTCCTTTCGGCAACCCAGCCTTACCGGCAGTTATTCCTATGGCTGGCAGCAAATGCTGAAATCCTTCCTTTTCCTTTTCCTGCTGGTCATTTTCCTGATGTTTGCGGAATCCCCGGCATCCGTGGCACGGGACTCCGACTGGGATGAATCCTTGGTTTCCCCACTGCTTCATTTGCTGGCCCTGATTTACACCTTACTGGTACTGCCGGTCTTCAGTTATGGGGGAGACCTGCTATTTGTGCGGGCCGTCCGGGAAGAGCCCCTGGAAATCGAGACGGTGATACAGGGATTCCGGGAAAACTACCTGCACATTGTTCTGGCCCACCTGCTGACGTCCGCGCTCATCATCCTGGGCTTCCTGTTCCTTATTATCCCGGGCATCATCCTGGCCTGCCGGTTGGTCTTTGTTTCCTACCTGGTCATGGATAAGGGGCTGGAACCCATTGCAGCCATTGAAAAAAGCTGGGAAATGACCCGCGGCCAGGGTTTCCGGATTTTCGGGATGAGCCTGCTTGCCCTTCCGATTTTTATATTGGGCCTGCTGTGCCTGCTGGTAGGCGCATTTGTTTCGGTCATGTGGATCAAGGCTGCCTTTGCATCCCTGTATGTGGCTACAGACCTACAACAACAAGCCGCGGACGATCCGTATATCGTCCGGGAATGAGCCATTCCCCTGTGCCGGGGGTGCTTTCGGCACCCCCATTAACG
>CAXQQM010000079.1:0-3725 GCA_964226055.1 Robiginitalea sp.
ATGCCCTCAAAGAATTCCGGCACTTTGTGTAGCCAGCCGATGGTGATGGAATTCCCCATAAAAACTACCCGGTCCTCACCGGGCGCCGGGGGCTCCAGCGCTATATTGGCTTCCCGGAAGTGTTCCAGGTCTGCCCAGTCCTGGGCAACGGCCTGTTGGAGGTTGGTAAAACTGAAAAATGCGAATAGAACCAGCACGGCAGGGATGTGTGATTTCATGGTATCCATTTCATATAGTGGCCGCCCCCGGTGGAGGCCAACCGTTAAACGTTTACTCATTTTTCGGGGGCGTGATCATAATATGCGCCCGGTGCGTACCCGGGTCCATGAGCCAGGCGTGGCCAGGAGGGGTCGGGGTAGTAGGCAATCCGGTAGTTTCTCCGGTCGCAAAGGGGACATAGAAAACATAGCGCACATACCCATCGGTAACTTCTCCGGTAGCTTCGTCTACCGTTCCGCTGAATACGCAGAGCGTCGCCTTGTCCGGCATGGCCAGCTTCCCGGCCTTTACCTCTTCTTCCCGGATATCGAAGATTTCCTTCCCGTCTTTTCCCTGGGCGCGCAATTCCCTGCCCCGGGCCATAAAGGGTTCCAATTCCCGGTGATAGGCAGCCGCGGAGAACCGGTCATCCGAAGGGTCGTCCGCCAGGGCGATATACGCATTGGTCCCTTCCTTCAGGGTCACCAGGTCTCCCTCCGGGGAATACCCCAGTACGGCGGCACCCTCCCTGAAATCTTCCGGTACGGCAAGCAGGGCTGAGCGTATTTGCCAATCGGCAGGGGGTATATTTTGGGCGGTTACGGCTTGCAGCCCCATCAGAGCCAGAAGGGATAGTATCCAGGTTTTCATGGTATTCAGTTTTTTAGTATTTCGCACTTTTTCCATCGGCCTGCGTCCGTATTATAAAGTCGCGCAGGTCGTCGTTGGCCTTTTTAAGGTCTTCCCGCCTCAGGTACATCATGTGGCCACTGCGATAGCCCTTGAAATCGAACCGGTCCTTCATCCGGCCGCTCGGGTCTACCTGCCACATGGTGTATTTGGCGTTGAAGTAGGTGGTGGCCCCGTCGTAGTAACCGGACTGTACCAGTACGTTCAGATAGGGGTTCTGGGCCATCGCCTGGCGCAGGTCGTCCCGGGTATTGTCGTTTTCGTTGTTCCAGGGATGGACGGGCCCGAACATATTGTATTTGATATCCGTTTTAAAATTCAGTTCCTCCTGCAGGTAATAATTGATGGCAGGGGTAAAACTGTGCAGCCAGGAGGTGATCTCGGAGTTGTAATCCGGGCGCATGCCCGCCAGCGTCTTATCCATTCCGAGGTAGCGGCTGTCCAGCCTGCCGACGGTATACCCGCCTTTTTCGCGCAACAGGGCCTTCCAGAAAAAAGAGGTGGGCACGTCCAGGTTCAGGTCCAGGATATCCTTCTGGTCGAGGCCTGAATAATAGGCCATCTTTTCGGCCACGGCCTCCCGCTCCGAAGCTTCGATAAACCCTCCTTTGGCGATTGCCGGTATGAGTGTATTGATGGTAAATTCCTCGGATTCCGGGAGTACCTCCAAAAGGTCTTTTTGCTGGAGTGCCGCAGGCAGCGCCTTATGGTGCCAGGCAGCCGCGGTGTAGTACGGCAGGTTCAGCGCGCTGCTGACAGGCCCGCCCACGCGAATGACTTTGTAATCGGCAGGGGATACCATAATGACGCCGTTTAAGTACATCCACTGCTGGTTCTGCAGGGCCAGGGACAATCCCATCACCCGGGTACCCCCGTAACTCTCCCCGATGATATACTTGGGCGAACGCCAGCGGTTGTGGCGCGTCACAAAGGTATTCAGCCATTCGGCCAGGTAGGCGATATCCGCGTTGATGCCGAAAAAGTGTTCGCGGTTTACTTCCTCGCCCTCTTCAGGGATGGTGCGGGAATACCCCGTATTGGCCGGGTTGACGTAAACGATATCCGTCACGTCCAGCACGGAATACGGATTGGCATCCACCCCGTAGGGTTGTATGGGATACCCTTCGTCATCGATTTTCAGCACCCGCGGCCCTGTGTAGGCCAGGTGCATCCAGACGGAACCAGATCCCGGACCCCCATTGAAAGAGATCAGCAGGGGGCGGGCTGCCCGGTCCCGGACGTCGTTGCGGGTATAATAGGTGTAGTGCAGCGATGCGATCGGTTCTCCGGTGGAATTCCAGACAGGCTGGGTACCGGTTTCCGCGGTATAGGAAATGTTGTCGCCGTTGATCGTCACACTGTGCTGGGTCACAACAGTGGTATCGATGGGCAATTTACGCTTCTGGCCCTGCAGGGTGGAACAAAAAACAAGGAGTAACAGGAATAGGGTAGTTTTTTTTGTCATGTCGGTAATTGAATTAGCGAACTAAAAATAAGGCTTTTTGGGAAGTCCCCGCCCACAGCCTCCGAGAATTCCCGGTTGATGCGTCCGGCTGGGCTGATTCATAGGTACTTTAGTATCTTTATGGAAAATGCAGGATATGGAATCTATTAGCCGCCGTACATTCAATTACCGCTTCTCCCAGGGGGTTGCCGGTACATTCCTGATGGGCAACCTGCCACTGGCATGCGGTATGGGATCGGCAGGGCAGCAGGAAAGGAGCCTGGGGATCGCCCTGGTGGGGTTGGGGAGCTACAGCACCTACCAACTGGCCCCGGCCCTGCAGGATACCCAACACTGCCACCTGGCCGGGATTGTCACCGGGACTCCTTCCAAGGCCACTGCCTGGATGGACCAGTATAACATCCCCGAGGCGCACGTTTACAACTACGAGAACTTTGACAACATTGCCGGGGACGATGCCATCGATGCGGTCTATGTGGTGTTGCCCAACAGCATGCACGCGGAATTCGCCATACGGGCGGCTCGGGCAGGGAAACACGTCATTTGTGAAAAGCCCATGGGCATCAGCGTAGCGGAGTGCGACGCGATTATCCAGGCCTGTGCGGATGCAGGGGTAAAACTCGGTATGGGCTACCGATTGCATTCGGAGCCCTTTACCCAGGAAGTCAAACGCCTGGTTCGGGAGAAAACCTTTGGGGAGGTCCGATATGTCATGGGCGAAGCGGCTTATATTTCCCGGGGTAACCCGGATCAATGGAGGCTCGATAAGTCCCTGTCGGGTGGCGGCGCCCTGATGAATATGGGGGTTTATGCCATCCAGAGCTGTATATACGGCTGCGGGAGGAACCCGGTGGCCGTAAGTGCCCAGGAGTTCAGTACGCGTCCCGATTATTTCAAGGATACGGACGAAACCATCCTGGCGCAGCTGACATTTCCCGGCGGGGTCGTCGGCTCGGTGATGACATCCCACAATGCAAACGCCAACCGGATGTACGCTTCCTGTGATTCGGGCTGGTTTGAACTGCAACCAGCCAATAACTACGGCCCTCTCAGCGGCAGGACCTCGGAAGGGCCCATCCAATTTCCGCACGAATCCCAGCAAAAATTGCAAATGGACGACTTTGCGCGCCACGTCCTGGAAGGGGCGCCGAATTTGGCGCCGGGAGAAATGGGCCGCCGGGATATGATCATCGTGGAGGCCATCTATCGTTCGATCCGCGAGGGAGGGCGGACCATACCGCTCGACATCCCGGAAGACTACGGTTTCGGGGGGTGAGCCGCTTTGGGAAAATCCCCTGGATGCCAACCAGTTCTCTGCAAAACAGGTACATACTTATAGCCGACCAGCCGACCAGCCGACCAGCCGACCAGC
>CAXQQM010000080.1:0-9163 GCA_964226055.1 Robiginitalea sp.
TCTCGTCCGGTTCCCCAACGCGTTCTGGCCCACTGCGAATTGCTGCCCGCCCAGGCGCTCGGACGCACCATCTACAAGCATACCGAAAAGGAGGGGTTGCCCGTCCTGGCCGGCGCCACCTTTGCGCTCCTGGGCGTATATGAATCCCGCAATGCATTTATCAAGAAAACGAGCCGCCTGGAGCTCGAAGAGATCCGGATGCAGTTCTATCGGCTCATGGAGGGGAACTGGAACGGCGCGATCATCGACCTGGGGGATATCGACGAGGGGGAGGCCGTTAAAGACACCTATTTCGTTGTCCGGGAAATCATCGCCGAGCTGCTCGAGGAGAAGATCATCCCGATCGTGATCGGCGCCACCCAGGATATTACCTACCCGGCCTACAGGGCCTTTGATAAGATTATCGACATGGTCAACCTGGTGGCCGTGGACAGCCGTTTCGATTTCGGGGCGGAGGAGGAACTGATTTCCTCCAATTCCTATATGAGCAAGATCATCACGGACAAGCCCAACAATCTGTTTAATTTTTCGAACATCGGGTACCAGAGCTATTTCAACGCCCAGGAGGAAATCGACCTGATGGAGCGGCTGTTTTTCGACGCCTACCGCCTGGGGGAAATCACCTCCGACGTGTCCCTGGCCGAACCGGTGCTCCGCAATGCGCACCTGGTCAGCATAGACGCCCGGGCCATCCGGGCCTCCGAAATGGGCCTGCCCGATACGTTTTCACCCAACGGCTTCACGGGGCGGGAGATCTGTGCCATCGCCCGGTACGCCGGGATGGGTGACAAGATATCCGCCTTCGGGATCTTTGAGATGGAAAACAATGTCCAGTCCTTCCAGCTGGTCGCCCAGATTATCTGGTATTTTATGGAAGGCCACAACTTCCGGGTGGACGAGCAACCGGGCAGTGGCAGCAAGGATTTCACCAAGTTCATCGTCCCCTGTCAATCCGAACAACTTCACTTCTACAACAGTACGCTTACGGGGCGCTGGTGGGTGGAGGTCCCAAACCTCCTCGGCGCGCATACTAAACCCGATTCACCGGCGTTATTACCTTGCACCGAACAGGACTATCTGGACGCCTGCGATCAGAATATCCCTGACCGGTGGTTTAAAGCCTATAAAAAAGGTTTTAACTAAAGCCGTTTAATTGCACGAGATTAGGCCGGTACGTACAATAAATTATTCAATTTTCAGTTTTAGTCAATAATCGAAGATAGTACCGTACAGTCTTAACCGAAATTAACCTAAAGTATGAAGAAGCTATTGTTAACGTCTATAGCGTTTGTTTTTTTGCTCAGCAGCTGCGGTTCCAAATCCAAAGGGGAACTGGTAGGCGTTAAAGGCAAAAAATGGTACCCGGAAAAACCCTACGGGATGGAACTGATCCCCAGGGGTGCTTTCATTATGGGTAAGAGTGAAGAAGACATGGCCAACGTTCTGAACGCACCTACCAAAACTGTTACCGTCCGGTCCTTTTATATGGATGATACGGAAATCACCAATAGCGAGTACCGGCAGTTTGTCGAATGGGTCAAGGACTCCATCGTACGGACCAAGCTGGCCATCCTGGCCGACGAGCTGGGGATGGGCCCGGAAGATGACGGGATTGGACGTTATGCCTTTAAGGATGCAGATACTGCCAACCTCTCGGTTTATGACAAGTACATGCTCGATAACTACGCCGGGTTTGGCGAGGACTACTACGAGGGCCGCGCCCTGAACACGGACGAGGACCTGGTCTGGGATACCCGGGATTACCCGGACGTCTATTACGCCGAGGTGATGGATTCCATGTACATCCCCGAGGAGGAATCCTACAACGGGCAACGGACTATCGACGTTACAAAACTCAACTACAAGTATACCTGGATGGATATCGAAGCTGCCGCCCGCGCCAAGGAAGGCCGCCGGAAGGACTTCATCCGCCAGGAAATCACCGCGATCTACCCGGATACCACGGTCTGGATCCGCGATTTTGAATACTCGTACAACGAACCGATGCACAACGACTACTTCTGGCACGACGCCTATAGCGACTACCCGGTTGTAGGGGTTTCCTGGAGCCAGGCCAAGGCGTTCTGCAACTGGAGGACCAAATTCAAGAACGACGACCAGCGCGCCCGTGGCAAGCAGTTTGTCAACCAGTTCCGCCTCCCCACGGAGGCCGAATGGGAATACGCGGCCCGCGGGGGCATCGAAGGGGGTACCTATCCCTGGGGTGGTCCGTACGTGATCAGCGACACGGGTTGCTTTATGGCAAATTTCAAGCCCCAGCGCGGGGACTATGCGGCTGATGCCGCCCTCTACACAGTGGAGGCCAAATCCTATGAGCCCAATGATTTCAACCTGTACAATATGGCCGGTAACGTATCGGAGTGGACAAACTCCAGCTACTACCCGGGATCCTATGAATACGCTTCAACCATGAACCCGAATGCGGACAGCCAGGACAATACGCGGAAAGTAATCCGCGGCGGCTCCTGGAAAGACGTGGCGTATTTCCTGCAGGTGAGTACCCGGGATTACGAATACAAGGATTCCGCACGGAGCTATATCGGCTTCCGGACCGTCCAGGATTACATGGGGGAGGAAGATTCCACCCAGTAAACCGCTTTTAACACCATGCTTATCAAACCTTAACCCAATACTTATTTAACTTTAAACTTCTTTTAAATTCTTAATTATGGCACAGTCAAAATCAACAAAAAAGCTCTTTAACATGGCCTACGGCCTGGGTGCTTCGGTGGTGATCATCGGGGCGCTGTTCAAGATCCTGCACTGGGAATTCGGCCCGCTCACCGGTGGGTTGCTCCTCGCAGTCGGTCTGATCACGGAAGCCCTCATTTTTGCAATCAGCGCATTTGAGCCGGTGGACGACGAATACGATTGGTCTTTGGTATACCCGGAACTCGCCGGAGCCCAGACAAACAACCGTAAGAAACAAGCCGAAGAAGCCAAGGAGGCTGAAGGACTCCTCTCCAGGAAGCTGGATGATCTCCTCAAGGAAGCCAACATCGACGCCAGCCTGTTCAGCAGCCTGGGCGAGAGCATCCGCAACTTCGAAGGCGCTGCCAAGGGGATTGCCCCTACGGCCGATGCTATTGAGCACACCAAGAAATACTCCGAAGAACTTTCCCAGGCCGCTTCCCAGATGGAATCGCTTAACAGCCTGTACAAAGTTCAGCTCGAGAGTGCCAGCCGCCAGGCTTCCATCAACGAGGAAGTGGTGCAGAATGCCGGTGCCCTCAAGGACCAAATGGAGTCCCTGGCCAGCAACCTGTCTTCGCTCAACGGCGTTTACGGCGGTATGCTGACTGCCATGAACAGAAACTAATTAAGTTGTCGTTCTAAATCCCAAATCAAAGTAACTGTTAACAACTAATTAGATATAATGGCATCAGGAAAACAATCACCACGTCAGAAGATGATCAATTTGATGTATTTGATCTTCATCGCGATGTTGGCATTGAATATGAGCAAGGAAGTGCTGGCTGCCTTCGGTCTTATGAACGAAAAGCTGGAGACTTCCAATACCAAGGCCACCGAAAACAACCAAGCGTTTTTGGCGAGCCTGGAAACCAAAGCGTCGGAGGACGCTGCCAAATATGCGGAGCTCTATCAGGACGCTCAGCAGATCAAGCAGCTGTCCCAGGAGTACTACACCTACCTCGAAGAATTAAAGTCGAGTATGGTGGAGGACATCGAGGACCCGACGGATTACACGGTAATGGACAAGTCCGATTACCTGGACCAGAAATTCTTCCAGGGCGATAACCTGGCCCCCCAGGGCAAGGAGTTCATGGAGCGCATCGAGGCCTACCGCACCCAGGTGCTGGGCATCCTCGGCGACGGCTTCCCGGAAGTTCAGGACGCGGTAAAGACGCGTTTCAAGACCGGAGATGAAAACGGCAAGGTAGAGCGCCGCGACGGGGTCAAAGTAGACTGGATCAACTACCACTACGAAGGCTTCCCGCTGATCGCTTCCCTGACCAAGATCACTTCCCTGCAATCCGACATCAAGGCCACCGAGGAGGCGGCCCTGAAGGCGATGCTGCAAGGCGAGCTGACTTCTCAGGTATCCCTGACTAATTTCTCCACGTTGCTGGAGTCCGAGAAATCGGCCTTTTACTCCGGAGAGAAATTCAACGGAAGCATTGTTTTGGGTAAAACCGACAAGACCGCCAAGCCTGTACGGGCCGAACTGACCCTGGATGGCCGCAAGCTTTCCGAAGGGTCGGATTACAAGCTCAAGGAAGGTGGCGTTGAAATGCTGATCAGTGCCGGCAGCCCCGGCGACCACGAGATTGCCGGAACCCTGGTCTATATGCAGGACGGTGAGGAGACGGAAGTACCTGTGAAGAACAGCTTCTCCACAATCTCCAAGCCGAATGCGGCAGTGATCTCTGCCGATAAGATGAACGTGGTATACCGCGGTGTTGCCAACCCGATGACGATCTCCATCCCGGGGATCCCGGACAACAAGGTGTCTGCTTCGGCCCCCGGCCTGAGCAAGCGCAGCGGCAGCAACTACGTGATGAACCCGGGTACGGGGCGTACGGTGACCATATCGGCTTCCGGTACGCTGCCCGACGGCCAGCGGATCTCGACGAACAGCGAATTCCGCATCAAGGATATCCCGAGGCCTTCAGGTACTATCCGGGGTGAGAGCGGCAGCGTGAAGATGCCCCGCAACAACCTGGAAATCGCCACGATTGGCGCCATGCTGGAAGACTTTGACTTTGACCTGAACATGGCCATCAGCGGATTTAAGCTGAAGGTTCCCGGACAGCCCACAGTTGAGGTTAACGGCAACAAGCTGGACGCGCGTGCCAAGGCAGCGTTGCGTCGTGCCGGGCGCGGCGATGCGATTCAGATCTTTGATATCGAAGCGTACATTACCAATAACCGGAGTTATAAGTTGAAGAAGGTGTCTCCCGTGGTTGTGGAGATCACCAACTAGATTGAGAATTTAATTGAAAATCCGCGCAGCTCGGCACCAGGCCAGCTGCGCGGTAATTAAAGACCTAAATACTACAATACAATGAATTGGAAAAAAGCACTAGTACTCGGGGCGGTTGCCGTTCTTCCGGTGTCCGGGTGGGCGCAAGCCAACATCCTGAACGCCAAGAAGCCGGAAGAAATCGGTATGCGGACCGAGGCCCAGAAGGCGATGGACAACGATGCGCCCCTGGATTACGGATACGTGGACGACCGCGATATCCTGTGGTCCAAGACCGTATGGGAGGTCATCGACCTGGACGAGCGGGTGAATTTCCCGTTGTACTACCCGACGGACACCGTGGATATCGGCTCGGACCGCCGTTCCCTCTACGATGTTCTGATCAAGAATATCAAAAGCGGGAAACTCACCGATGTTTACGTGGATTCCTATTTTACGGAGAAGCGGAACTTCAGCGACCTGCAGGCGACCCTACAGAAGGTGGATACCACCGACCTGGGGTATGAGCAGGTAAACGCCGGGGAGCAGGTTTCGGCCGAATACATCAACCGCCGGAATATCACAGCTGCAGACATAGAGGAATACCGCATCAAGGGGATGTGGTACTTCGACAAGCGGCAGGGGGAACTTAAGTACCGCCTGCTGGGGATTGCCCCGGTTGCCCCGGACGTGAACTTCATCGACGACGATTCGATGGCTCCCGAAGATGCGCTGGTGCCGCTGTTCTGGGTTTGGTACCCGAGCGCCCGGCAGATCCTGCACGAGGCCAAGGTATTTAACCAGGGGAACTCGGCACAACCGATCACCTTTGACATGTTGCTCAACGCCCGTAGGTTCAACGGGATGATCTATAAGGAAGACAACGTGCACGGAGACCGCGAGATACGCGATTACATTACGGACAACGCGCTGTTCCAGCTCCTGGAATCACAGCGTATCAAAGAGCAAATCCGCAATCGCGAACAAGATATGTGGGCTTATTAAAAACGCCCTTTCCAATTCAACTGTAGGACAGCCCCGGCGCAATGCGCCGGGGCTGTTTTTTTTTGTCCGCCTTCCCTACCTTTGCTGCTATGCTCGATTACCTGATTGTCGGCTCGGGCCTGGCCGGGGTGGCCATGGCCGAAACCCTCCGGGCAAGGGGCCACAGCATGCTCCTGTTTGACGATGCCTCCCGGAAAGCCTCCCTGGTAGCTGCCGGCCTGTACAACCCCGTGGTACTCAAACGGCTCAACCTCACCTGGAAGGGGGAGGAACTCATGGATTTTTCCCTGCCGTTTTACGAGGGTCTCCGGAGGCTGGGGGGGCATTTTGATGAAAAGCTCCCCATCCTCAGGCGCCTGGCCTCGGTGGAAGAACAGAATGCCTGGTTCGAGGCGGCCGACCGCCCCGGCCTGTCCCGGTTCCTGTCCACACGCCTGGTTCGAAATGACCATGATGGCCTGCAGGCCCCCCACGGATTCGGGGAGGTCCTGGAAACCGGTCGCCTGCATACGGCCCGCCTGCTCCATGCCTACCGGGAGGAATTACAGGAAAAAGGCCTGTTCCGGGCCGAATCATTTGCGCATGGAGCCCTGGAAATCCATCAGGACCACCTTGCTTACAAGGGTCTCCGGGTCCGCAGGATCGTCTTTTGTGAGGGATTCGGGATGCGGGGCAACCCGTTCTTTGACTACCTGCCCCTGCAGGGCAGCAAGGGGGAACTCCTCACCGTGCGGATACCCGGTTTGGGGGAAACGCGGATCGTTAAATCGGATATTTTCCTGATTCCACTGGGGGGAGACCGGTACAGGGTCGGGGCCACCTATGCCCGGAATGATTTCGACCCGGAACCCACGGCCCGTGCCCGGGAGGAACTCACTGCCAAACTTCGCAGACTGGTCAGCCGGGATTTTGAAGTGGAGGGGCAATCTGCGGGTATCCGGCCGACGGTCCCGGACCGCCGGCCCCTGGTGGGCCGCCACCCGGAACACCACGCATTATTTGCACTCAACGGGATGGGGTCCCGGGGCGTCCTGCTGGCCCCGTATGCCGCTGCGCACCTGGCCGGTTTCATGGAGGAGGGACAACCCCTCCCGCCGGAAATGGACCTGTCCCGGTACGCGAAATTTTACGACCGGACGGCTCCCTGATTCCCTTATTTTTCGGACTTTTGCAGGCGGATAGGGCGTAGCGCCCCACTAACAAGGCCAAGAACCCATGATCAATGTACACAAGCTTACCGTCAGTTGTGCTGGGGAAGACCTTTTTTCCGAGGTTTCCTTCCGCCTGGGGGCGGGGGACCGGGTGGGCCTGATCGGGAAGAACGGGGCCGGGAAATCCACCCTCCTGCGCCTGTTGAGCGGGGAAACCCAGCCCACTTCCGGTACGATCGCCAGGGAGAAAGGCCTGCGTGTCGGGTACCTGAAACAGGACATCGATTTTGAAAAAGGGCGGACCGTCCTGGAGGAGGCCTACCAGGCTTTCGGGGAAATCAAGGCGCTGGAAAAGGAATTGGAGCGCGTCAACGAGGCCCTGGCGGAACGGGACGATTACGAAAGCGAGGCCTACCACGACCTGATGGTTTCCCTGAGCGACACCACCCAGCGCTACGACCTGATCGGCGGATACCGGTACGAAGGGGAAACGGAAAAAGTCCTGCTGGGCCTCGGCTTCAAACGTTCCGATTTCAACTCCCCCACCGAAACCTTTTCGGGCGGCTGGCGGATGCGGATCGAATTGGCCAAGCTCCTGCTTCAGGAAAACGACCTGTTGCTCCTGGATGAGCCGACGAACCACCTGGACATCGATTCCATTATCTGGCTCGAGGACTTCCTCCAGCAATTCCCAGGGGCCGTCTTGCTCGTGTCCCACGACAAGATGTTCCTGGACCGGGTCACCAACCGGACCATCGAGATTTCCCTGGGCCGGATCTACGACTACCAAAAACCCTATACCGAATTTTTGGAGCTCCGGGAGGAGATCCGGGAGCAGCAGCTCAACGCCCAGAAAAACCAGCAGCGGGAGATCGAACAGGCCGAGCGGCTCATCGAGCGGTTCCGGGCCAAATCCTCCAAGGCCTCCATGGCCCAGTCGCTGATCAAGAAGCTGGATAAGATGGAGCGGATCGAGGTAGACCGGGAGGAAACCGGGGTTATGTCGCTGCGATTTCCGTTGTCGGTCCGGCCCGGCAAGGTCATTGCGGAGCTGGAGGGGCTCTCCAAGGCCTATGGGGACAACCAGGTGCTCCGGGATATCGACCTGCTCATAGAGCGGGGGAAGAAGATCGCCTTCGTGGGCCAGAACGGGCAGGGCAAGACCACCCTGGCGCGAATCCTGGTCGGGGAGCTGGACCACGAAGGGACCTGCAAGTTGGGCCATAATGTCCAACTCGGGTATTTTGCCCAGAACCAGGCGGAATTCCTGGACGGGGAAAAAACCGTTGAAGAAACCATGGTGGATGCGGCGGACGAAAAATCCCGCCCTAGGGTCCGGGACATCCTGGGATCCTTCCTCTTCCGGGGCGAGGAGGTGGAGAAGCCCGTTAAAGTCCTATCCGGGGGGGAGCGGAACCGGCTCGCATTGGCCCGCATGCTGTTGCAGCCCTTCAACGTCCTGGTCATGGATGAGCCTACCAACCACCTGGACATCGCCTCCAAACGGGTGCTCAAGGAGGCCCTCCAGCATTTTGAGGGGACCCTGATCCTCGTATCCCACGACCGGGATTTCCTGCAGGGGCTCACCGGGGAGGTCTATGAGTTTCGCGATGGGGGTATCAAGCCCTACTTGGGGGATATCGATTTCTACCTGGAACAGCGGCAGGCGGAAGATTTCCGGGCCATTGAAAAGCGCAACCCGGGACCTGGTGACGGGGGAGATCCGGCAGGTGGCGATAAAGCCGGCAACCAGGAAACTGCGGGTGGGGCGGATGCGCATGCCACCCGGAAGCGGAAAAAATCCCTCGGCAATAAATTGGGCAACCTGGAATCCCGGATCCACGCCCTGGAAAAGGAAATCGGGGAAATCGACCACCAGTTGCTGATGGACTACGATACCACCATCGCCCAGCCCGGCTTTTTTGACGACTACCAACAAAAAAAGCAGGAACTGGAAACGCTGATGAAGCAGTGGGAAGCGGTGGCCGCGGAGATCGAGGCGCTTGGAGATCGGAAGAGCACACGTCTGAACTCCAGTCACAACAGCCGATCTCGTTTGCCG
>CAXQQM010000081.1:0-16776 GCA_964226055.1 Robiginitalea sp.
GAGCAGGATGGACCCGGTCGGCCGGACTTTCCGGTGCTGGAACCCGTCGTCCAAAATAATCAGGTCCGGGGCAGCGAGCCGGGTGAGTTTGCGAATCCCCCTTCGGCGATCGGCATCCACAGCCACAGTCACCCGCGGGAATTTCAGCGCAATTTGTGCCGGCTCGTCCCCCAGGTCATCGGCCGGGGTATCCGGGCCTGCCAGAACAAAGCCCCGGCTCCTGCGGCGGTACCCTCTGCTGAGCACGGCAGCCCGACGCGTCTCCAATCGGCGGAGGACCCATTCCACCATGGGCGTCTTGCCGGTACCCCCCACACTGAGGTTCCCGATACAAAGCACCGGGGTGGGGAACGACTCGGAGGCACACCAGCCCCGGTCGTAGCACAGGTTCCTGAACCATACCACGGCGGCGTACACCCACGAAAAGGGCCAAAGCAGCTTGCGGATTACCTCCATAGGGGCGAAAATAGTTTATTTATCTTTGAACAAATCCTAAAATCCGTAGACGGATGACCGTAAAAGACATAGCCGACTGCCTGGAAGAACTGGCCCCCCTGAAGTTCGCAGAAGACTTCGACAATGTCGGGTTACTCGTGGGCGACCCCGGACGGGAAGTCACCGGGGTCCTGGTCACCCTGGATACCCTGGAGGCAGTTGTTGACGAAGCCGTCGAAAAAGGCTGCAACCTCATCGTCAGTTTCCATCCGATTGTGTTCAAGGGCCTGAAAAAAATCACCGGGGCCACCTATGTGGAGCGCGTCGTGACCAAGGCGATTGAAAACCGCGTGGCGATCTATAGCATGCATACCGCACTGGACAATGTCCTAAGCGGGGTCAACGGGCGCATCTGCGACGAGCTTGGGCTGGACAACCGCGCCATCCTGATCCCCGCAAAGGGGATGCTGCGCAAGCTTACCACCTATGTGCCTGAATCCGGCAGGGAAGCCCTGCTCCACGCACTTTTTGACGCCGGGGCCGGCCAGGTGGGCAATTATTCAAATTGCAGCTTTAGCACCACCGGTGAAGGGACCTTCCTGCCGGGGGAAGATGCCAACCCGGCCATCGGGTCCCGGGGCAACCTCCACCGCGAACCGGAATCCCAGTTGCACCTGACCTTTACGGCGAACCGGGAACAACATGTACTCAGGGCCCTGCGCGAAAACCACCCGTACGAAGAAGTCGCCTATGAAGTAACCGCCCTGGAAAACTCCTATCAGCAGGTGGGGATGGGGATGGTAGGCTCCCTGGAGAAGGCTTTGGACGAAAAGGAATTCCTGGACTTGCTCAAAAGCCGGTTTGGGACGCCCTGCATCCGCCATTCGGATTTTCCGGGGAAAAAGATCCGCAGGGTCGCGGTACTGGGGGGTAGCGGGGCTTTCGCCATCGGAGCTGCCCGGGCAGCCGGTGCCGATGCCTATGTGACCTCAGACATCAAATACCACGAGTTCTACCAGGCGGCCGGGGAGCTGCTGCTGGCAGATGTCGGGCACTATGAAACTGAGCAGTTTACAAAAAACCTGCTGCACGATTATCTTACAGAAAAAATTCCTAATTTTGCGATCTCTTTATCCGGGACCCAAACAAATCCCATCAACTATTATTAGACAATATGGCAACAAAGACAGAAGTGACGGTAGAAGACAAACTGAGAGCCCTCTACGACCTGCAACTCATCGACTCGCGGGTGGATGAAATCCGCAATGTCCGCGGGGAGTTGCCCCTTGAAGTCGAAGACCTCGAAGACGAGGTACTCGGGCTGAAAACCCGGGTGGACAAGCTCAAAACAGATGTCGAAACCATCAACTACGAGATCACTGCCAAGAAAAATATGATCGAGGATGCCAAGGCCCTGATCAAAAAATACGCCGAACAACAGAAAAACGTCCGGAACAACCGGGAGTTCAACTCCCTCTCCAAGGAGGTGGAGTATCAGGAACTCGAGATCCAGCTGGCCGAGAAGCACATCCGGGAATTCAAGGCTCAGATCGAGCAGAAAAAGGAAGTGATCACTGAGACCAAAGAGAAGCTTTCCGAGCGGGAAGCCCACCTGAAACACAAGAAAAGTGAACTCGACGCCATCCTGGCGGAAACCGAAAAGGAGGAGAAGGCCCTGATTGCCAAGTCGGAGGAATTCGAAAAGCAAATTGAAGACCGCCTGGTCTCCGCCTACAAGCGGATCCGTGACAGCGTCAAGAACGGCCTGGCCGTAGTCCCGATTGAACGGGGCGCATCCGGAGGTTCCTTCTTTACGATCCCCCCTCAGGTACAGGTGGAGATCGCCTCCCGTAAAAAAATCATCACGGACGAGCACAGCGGCCGTATCCTGGTAGACCCGGCCCTGGCCGATGAAGAGCAGGAGAAAATGAAAAAGCTGTTCGAGAAGATCAAATAAGAAGGCCCTACAGGTCGAAAACAGATAACCACTCCCGAGAACCGGGGTGGTTTTTTTATTTCCCGGCTGCTACCGGCTGCTCATCCAGGAGTTCGAGGATCCGGTTGGTGACCTCCGGGCTGTCCCAGCGTTTTTCCAGGTCCGGCATTTGCATCACCTCCCGCATAATGGCTTCCTGGCGGTCGCCCATCGCCAGGGCTTCCGCATAGGGCCGGTCCGAAAAAGTAACCCGGGAATAAGCCGGGATCCATTTGTCCGGGTAGGCATTCGCAAAATGCCGCTCGATTTTCTTCTGCAGTAAAAAATCCGGGTCGGCCGTCCGGGAGCTCATTTCCACGAAATTCCGGTAGCTCAGTTCGGCAATGGCGTCGGCATTCGGCTTGCGCCTGGCCTGATACTCGGAAAACACCCGCTCCCAATCCCCGCCGTGGCGTTCCATCAACCCGGTCAGTACAGTGATATCCTCAAACCCCGCATTCATGCCCTGCCCGTAAAAGGGGACGATGGCATGGGCCGAATCGCCCACCAGCGCCACCTTATCCCAGTAGGACCAGGGATAGCAGCGGATGGTGACCAGGGCGGAAGTCGGATTGCGGAAAAAGTCGCCGGTCAGGTTTTCGATATCCGGGGTAACCGTCGGGAAGTACTTGCGGAAAAAGTTGCGGGCATCTTCCCGGGTTTGAATATTCTCAAAGGATACCTCCCCTTCGAAAGGCAGGAAAAGCGTACAGGTAAAACTGCCATCCAGGTTGGGCATGGCGATAAACATAAACCGGCCGCGCGGCCAGATGTGAAAAGAGTGTTTGTCGAGTTTGTGGGACCCATCCGCATTGGGCGGGATGGTGAGTTCCTTATACCCTACGTCGATAAAGTCCTGGGAATAGTCAAAACGGCTGCGGCGCTGCATCTTGTGCCGGACCCTTGAAAACGCCCCGTCACACCCGAAGATATGGTCAAAGCCGTATTCCTCCCACTCCCCTTTTTCGGTATCCCCCGTAAACAGGCGCGCAGTGGGCAGGTCCACATCCCATACCTTTTCAGAAAAACGAAAATTGGCGCCGGCCGTTTCGGCCAGGTCAATCATCCTGCGGTTGAGCACGCCCCTGGAAATGGACCAAATAGCCTCCTCCTCCTTGCCGTACTTCTGGTAGTACACCGGTTCCTCTATCACATGCATGGCGCGCTGGTAGAGCGGGATGGCCAATTTGCGCACCTCATCCTCTATCCCCGCCTGCCGCAGGGCCTTCCAACCCCTGTTACTCATCGCCAGGTTGATGGAGCGACCCGAAAATTCCACGGTGCGGATATCGGGCCTGCGGTCAAAAACAGTCACCTGGTGACCGGCTTTCCGCAAAAAGATTGCCAACAGCGATCCGACCAGGCCGGATCCGACTATGGCAACCTGTTTCGGTTTTTTAGACATATACACGGGTTAGCAGGCTAAAGTTACTAAAACCTGCCGGTTTAACGTCCCTGCCGAGCGGTTCACCATTTATTTAGGGAAATGCTAACAGTGTTTTGTTTATTTATTTAGTATTTTTATTAAACATTATGCATTCAAAGACCAACCTCCCAGAAAAAATTTGCCCGGTGTGCCTGCGTCCTTTCAGCTGGCGTAAGAAATGGGAGCGGAATTGGGAATCCGTCAGGTATTGCAGTGCCCGCTGCCGCAGCCGACGGGGACAGGTCGATAGCAGCCAGGTACAGAGCAACGGTAGTACGCGTGGGACCAAAACCGGGCGGGAGATTCGCACGCAAAAACGATGAAACGATGAAAACAGCCCTCTATTGGTTCCGCAACGACCTGCGGGTCGCCGACAACCCGGGACTTTTGGCAGCCTGCCGCAGCCAGCAGGTGCTTGCTGCCTATTGCTTCGACCCTGAGGAATTTCGCGAAGGAGATTACGGAATCCCGCGGATGGGGTCCTACCGGGCGGCTTTCCTGCGGGAATCCG
Source organism: Robiginitalea sp. (assembly GCA_964226055.1). Taxonomy (GTDB): domain Bacteria; phylum Bacteroidota; class Bacteroidia; order Flavobacteriales; family Flavobacteriaceae; genus Robiginitalea. The sequence continues at coordinate 4,348 of CAXQQM010000081.1, forward strand.
TCGGGGCGCTGCAGGAGCAATTGCAAGGCCTGAATATTTCCCTTCATATCCATTTTGGGCTGCCCGGGGACATCCTCCCGGGCCTCGTCAATAAATACGATGTCACCGACCTGCACCTGCAACGGGAATGGACCCGGGATGAATGCCTGGCCCTGAATAGGGTCCGCAGGGGGTTGCCCCCCGGAGTAACGGTCCACGAGCATTACGGGCAATTCCTCTTCCACCCAGATGACGTGCCTTACGCCACCTTCAATGACATCCCGGACGTCTTTACCGGCTTTCGGAAAAAATGCGAAAAGCACATATCGGTTCGGGCCCCGGAAGATGCCCCAGCCCGGCGGGCATCCCTTTTTGCGCCTGCGGAAGGCTCCGGGGTACCCGGGTGGGAGTCCCTTGGGTTGGAACCTCCCCAGGCCGACCCCCGCAGCGCCTTCCCGTTCCGGGGAGGCGAAGCCGCTGCCTGGGAACGCCTCCGGGAATATTTCTGGGAAAACCAATTTTTAAGCACCTACAAACGCACGCGCAACGGATTGTCTGGCACGCGCTATAGCACTAAATTTTCCCCCTGGCTGGCCAATGGTTCCCTTTCCGCCCGCCAAATTTACCGGGAAGTGAAGCGCTACGAGCGAGAGGTGGAAAAGAACCGGGATACCTACTGGCTGGTCTTTGAATTGATATGGCGCGATTATTTCAAGTACGTTTCCCTTAAATACGGTTCGAAAATTTTTGCCCCCGGCGGGATCCGGGAGGTGGAAAGGGATTGGCAGACCTCTGCGGAGGCCTTTTCCCGCTGGACGAAGGGGGAAACCGAAAACGATTTTGTCAATGCGAATATGCAGGAACTCCTCCGCACCGGTTGGATGAGCAACCGGGGCCGGCAGAACACGGCGAGCTACTGGTCCCAGGACCTGGGGCAGGACTGGCGACTTGGGGCCGCCTGGTTCCAGTACCTGCTGCTGGATTACGACGTCCACAGCAACTGGGGCAACTGGATGTACAACAGCGCCGTCGGCAACGATCCCAGAAACCGCAAATTCAATCCGGAACATCAAGCCAGCCGGTACGACCCTTCCGGGAAATTCCGACGCCTCTGGCTGCAAGGTTCCCTGTTCGACGCCTCTCCCCCAGCACCCGGTGACTTTCCCGCTCCTGGCGGGTTCCCAACCCACCCGTCCGACAGGCCACCCCACCCTTCAAAAACCAACCATTCCCCATGAAAACACTGCGACTCATCCTGGGCGACCAGCTCAACCCGAACCACAGCTGGTATGGCGATACGGACCCGGGGGTGACCTACCTGATGGCCGAGATGCGCCAGGAAACCGATTATGTAAAACACCACATCCAAAAGGTCCTGGGCTTTTTCGCCTCCATGCGGAACTTTGCCGCGGAACTGGAGGAAAAAGGCCACCAGGTACGCTACTTCAAAATATCAGACGCCAACAACCCCGGGAAATTGCCGGAACTCATCCGGCAGGTCCTCGAGGAGGAAGGAGCCGGCAGGTTCCAATACCAATTGCCCGACGAATACCGCCTGGACCAGCAGCTCCGGGAGCTCTGCGAGGCCCTGGAATGCCAGGCAGAAGTAGTGGACACCGAGCACTTTTATACGGATCGATCGGAACTCGCCGAATTTTTTGACGGGAAGAAACAATGCGTTATGGAACCGTTCTACCGCATGATGCGCCGGAAACACGACGTATTGATGGATGATGGGGATCCGCTGGGCGGCCGCTGGAATTACGACGGGGATAACCGGAAGAAGTGGAAGGGCGAGCCCGAAATCCCCCACGAACGCGGCTTCCGCAAAGACCTGGAAGCCCTGGAACAGGAAATCCGGGACGCCGGGGTGGAAACCATCGGGAATGTGGATGCAGGCAGCTTTAACTGGCCGACCTCGCGGGCAGACGGCCTGGCTGTGCTCCGGCATTTCTGTGATTCCCTCCTTGTGCATTTCGGGGATTTCCAGGATGCCATGCACACCGAAGAAAAATACCTGTTCCACTCCCGATTGTCATTTGCAATGAATACCAAGATGTTGTCCCCCCGGGAGGTGGTGGAAAAAGTGGAGGCCACCTATCGGGATGACCCGGAGGCCATCGACCTGTCGCAGGTGGAAGGGTTTATCCGGCAGATACTCGGGTGGCGGGAGTTTATGCGGGGGATTTACTGGAAGGAAATGCCCGGGTACGCGAGCCGTAATGCACTCGGGAATGGGAATCCGCTCCCGGATTTTTACTGGACGGGCGAAACCAAAATGAACTGCCTCTCCCACGCCATCCGCCAAAGCCTGGATACTGCCTATGCCCACCATATCCAGCGACTGATGATCACTGGTAATTATGCCCTGCTCACCCAGACAGACCCGGAAGAGGTGGATGCCTGGTACCTGGGCATCTACATCGACGCCATCCAATGGGTGGAACTGCCCAATACCCGGGGGATGAGCCAATTTGCGGACGGGGGGCTGGTGGCCACGAAACCCTATGTGAGCAGCGCCAATTACATCCGGAAAATGAGTAATTATTGCAACGGTTGCCAGTACAAGTCCACTGAGAAAACCGGGGATTCCGCCTGCCCGTTCAATGCGCTTTACTGGAATTTCCTCGATGCCAAAAAAGACCTGCTCGGCGACAACCCGCGGATGGGGATGATGTACAGCTTACTGGAAAAAATGGATGCCGACCAGCTGGAGGCACTGAAAAAACGCGCTGCGTCCATAATAGCGCACCCGCAACGCTATTGAGTCCTTTTCCGGCCAGTTTTCACAATTTCTTAACCGTTGGGCGGCAACCGGGGCCTCTGTGCCCCTCGTATATATAATAGAAATCAACGCTTCGGCGACTCTATATATGCAAGAAAAGACCTTTCAGGCCCACGCCCGAAAGGTCTTTTTGATTTCCGGGGTTTCCCCGGGGATTATTTATTAACCGAACCTACTCGAGGATGGCGTCCACGATGCCGTATTCCACGGATTCCTTGGCGTCCATCCAGTAATCCCGGTTGAAGTCTTTCATGATCTTTTCAAAGGGCTGCCCGCAGTTTTCGGCCAGGATCCGCGCCCCGATTTCCCGGGTTTTTAAAATTTCCTTTGCCTGGATTTCAATATTGGATGCCTGCCCCCGCGCTCCACCGCTGGGTTGGTGGATCATGACCCGGGCATGTGGCTGTACAAACCGTCGTCCCTTTTTACCTGCCGACAGGAGGATGGACCCCATGGAGGCGGCCAGGCCGGTACAAATAGTCGAAACCGGGCTCTTGAGCGAGGCGATGGTGTCGTAGATTGAAAACCCGGAGGTTACATACCCGCCCGGGCTGTTGATATACAACTGGATTTCCTTGTTGTTCTGCAGATCCAGGTATAAAAGCCGGTCGATAACGTGCTTTGCCGAGTCGTCGTCTACCTGGCCCCAGAGGAAAACTTTCCGTTCCTCCAGCATCCGTGCATCGATCTGTTCCTGAATCTTTCCTTTTTTTGCGCTCATAGACCGTTTTGGGTTTACGGGCAAAAATAATCAAATTATCACAATACGGGCAGGCATCCCCCACCCCGATTTCCGCCTAAAAGGTCCTATATTTGAATTAAACCAATTGCCATGTATTTTAGAGTCCTATTAGTTTGCTGCCTCCTGCTTGCAGGGGCCTGCAAGGAAGCCCCGGAAAAACAAGACGCTGCGGCACCCGAAACAGCTGCCACCCCGATGGACGACCTGGACCGCCTGGCGGCGGCCCACGGATTCGCGAACTGGAAGGATGTGTCGGAAATCCGCTTTACTTTCAATGTGGACCGGGATACCTCCCACTTTGAACGCCGTTGGATCTGGAACCCTGCCGAAAACCGGGTTACAAGGATTATGGGGCCCGATACGCTGACCTACCTCCGCTCCGAGGTGGATTCCACCCTGATGCAGGCAGACGGCGGCTTTATCAACGACAAATACTGGATGCTGGCCCCCTACCAGTGGGTCTGGGACCGGGAGAGCTTTGAGTGGGAAATGGACCCTGCGGCACCCGCGCCGATTTCCGGGGATACAATGCCCAAACTGACCATCGTCTACGGGAATGAAGGCGGCTATACCCCGGGGGATGCCTACGATTTCTATATCGGGCCGGACTCCCTGGTGGCGGAATGGGTATTCAGAAGGGGCAATCAAGCGGAACCGAACCTGGCCGCCACCTGGGAGGAGTACCAGGACCACAACGGGCTCAAAATAGCGACCCTGCACCAGAACCCGCAGGGCTTTAAACTGTATTTTACGGATATCGAGGTAGAGTAATCCAAAGGCCCGGTTGCGTGGGGTTCACAGTGCTTCCTATAACCCGGTTCCCTGCGGCTCACGCTTCCTCCTATGACCCGGTTCCCTTCGGTCCCTTTCCCCCGTTTTTAAGGATCCCCGTGGCCAGCAGGACCAGCACAGCACATGCCAGGAGTACCCAAAAACTCGTGCGCAGGCCAAAGGCTTCGGCCAGGTAGCCGAGTACCGGGGGCGCTGCCAGGAAACCCGAATACCCGGTACCCGCAATAAACGCAACCCCCTGGGACGAATCCACCCCCCGTACATTTCCTCCAATCCGGAACAATTCCGGGATGATTACCGAGAATCCGAGCCCCACCAGGGCAAACCCCGCCAGGGTCGCATAGGGATGCGCCCATAACACAGAGAGGTACCCCAGAACGGCAATGGCGCTGCCCGCTGCCACAATGCGTACCGACCCGATGCGGGCACTGATGCCGTCCCCCAGGAACCGGCCCAGGGTCATGGTCACTGAAAACGCAAGGAAACCGGCCCCCCAGAGGTATTCGGGCGAACCGACGACTTCCTTCAGGTATAAGCCGCTCCAGTCTACCACGGCTCCTTCCCCACCCATCACCACAAAGGAGATGATCCCCAGTAGCAGGAGCGGGCGAAAGAGTTTCAGACTAAAGCCATCTTTCTCCACCGGGGCAGCCGTAATTTTCAAATATTGCCGGCGCAATCCCGCATTGACCAGGAGGACCAGGAGGATGACCCCGGCCATGTGCAGGGCCGGGCTGTCAATCCATGGAATCAGGAAACTCCCCAGGCCGGCCAAAACGCCCCCCAGGCTGAAAAACCCGTGGGCGGCCGACATAAAATTCTGCCGGTCCTCCTTTTCGATTTCCGTCACCAGGGTATTCATGGCGATATCCGTGAAACCGTTGGAGAGGCCGAAAAAAAACAGGGCCGCCACCAGGGCGTAGTAGTTGGGGGCGATCAGGGGGAAAAACGCAAAAAAACTGCTGGCAAGGACCCCAATCCAGGTGGCACGCCCCACGCCCAGGCGGTTGATGATCCGCGCGGCCACCGGGAATACGGTAAAAACCCCCAGGCTTAAAAAGAAAATGGCCAGGCCGAGGTCTGCCTTATCGATCCCGAGACGGGACTGCACCGTGGGGATGTAGATGGCCCAGGTGCCGAACCAGATGTTCAGGCTGGCAAAAACCCAGGCGGGCGCCAGGTAGCGGGGGTTGGTCAGGATCAGTCGGAGGGATTTCATAGGCATTGCATGGAAAACGGCGGCAAAATACCCCGAAAATCCGAGAATGGGCTCAGCTATTTTCCGGGGTCCCGGCCCCAGAACCTGCCTGTATCCCTTCTTTTAAGATCTGTCCGAAACGGTACATGTCCGAAAAAGAACAGTAAAAAGGGGCGGGCGCCAGGCGGATCACATTGGGCTCCCGCCAGTCCGGCAGGACCCCGTGGTCCATGAGGTAGTCGAAGAGCGGCCGGCCTTCCCCGTGCAGGAATACGGACAGCTGGCAGCCACGGGCTGCCGGGGTGATGATTTCGAAACTACTGGCTACCTCTTTGTCTATCTCCCGCAATATAAATTCCAGGTAGCCGGTAAGCAGGTCGCGTTTGGCGATCAGGGCATCCATCCCTACTTCGTCAAAAAGCTCCAGGGAAGCCAGGTAGGGGGCCAGGGCCAGGATGGGCGGGTTGCTCAGCTGCCAGGCGTCGGCCGTTGGCATCGGGTCGAATTCCGGTTGCATCAGAAAACGGGTTTCCTTCCGGGTACCCCACCAGCCTTCAAACCGCCGGATGTCCCTTCGGTCCAGGTGGCGCTGGTGGATAAATACCCCGGAGGCATTCCCAGGGCCGCTATTCATGTATTTGTAGCTGCACCAGGCCGCAAAGTCCACCCCCCAGTGGTGGAGGTCCAGCCGGACGTTTCCAGCTGCATGGGCCAGGTCCCAGCCCACCAGTGCTCCGGCCTCCTGCCCTGCCCGGGTAATGGCTTCCATATCCAGTACCTGTCCGTTGTAATAATTCACCCCACCCATCAACACCAGGGCCAGGGAGTCCGCATGCTCGCCGATGGCAGCGAGGATATCCTCAGTCCGCCAATGGTGTTCGCCCGGGCGTTTTTGGACTTCAATAAGCGCTTCGGCGGGATCGTACCCGTGGAAACGCAACTGGCTTTGCAACATGTACTGGTCCGAGGGGAAGGCCTTTTCCTCGCAGAGGATCTTTATCCGTTTGCCCTGCGGTCGGTAAAAGGAAACCATCAGCAGGTGCAGGTTCACAGTAAGGGTATTCATCACGGTTACCTCCCCGGGTTTCGCCCCGACGATCTTTTCCAGGTAGGGCGCGAGCTGCTCGTGGTATTCCCACCAGGGATTCTTCGCCCTGAAATGCCCTTCTACGGCGAGTTCCTCCCAATCTGTCAGGACCTCCCGAACTTTGCCAGCCGCCTTCTTCGGCTGGAGTCCCAGGGAATTCCCGGTAAAATAAATGATCTCCTTTCCGTTGTGCCTGGGAATCAAAAAGGCATCCCGGTACTCGGCGAGCGGGTCTTCAGCATCCATCTTACGGGCAAATGCCTCCGTATTCTCATAGGTCATAGGGCAGGGTTTCATCGCTTTCAAAAATACGAGGAAGTTCCCGATTAGCCGCGGCCGCGCAACCGCATCTCGACGATATGGGGAGCAAACCCCACTTTTTCATACGCCCGGATGGCAGGTGCGTAGCCTGTATAGACCGTCAGTCGGATTTCATCGAGTCCGCGATCCGCGGCCCACTCCCGGAGTTTGGCGATGATCCGGCCGTTTATCCCGAGGCCCCGGAACTCGGGCCGGGTATACATAAACCCAAAATAAGCATAAACATCGTGGTCCAGGTAAGGGCGGGGTTTCCGCTGGGCGGCATACCCTGTTGATACGATCCGGCCGTCAGACACCCCTACCAGCAGGAGCGTGTCCGGATCCCGGATCAGGGCCGGCAGGTCGTAGTAATGGACGGGGTCCGGGCGGATAGTTGGGTCGAAAGGCCGCTCGTCGCGGATCAGCCCCTGTTCGAGTTCCCGGAGTTCTTCCAGGTCGGCTTCGGCAGCCGGGCGGATGGTTAGTTGCATGGCATTGTGGTTGATTCCTGCCGGAAAGGTACGGAAGGCGGCAAAAATTTAATGGTTTTTGCCAGGGGATTGCAGGTGACGGGCTTACTTTGGAATTCGGGTGGGTGGGGGCCTCCCCCGCCGGATTTTGTATTTTTGCCAAAAACCAAGCATGCACTTCCTCTCCCGGGAACTCGAAGCCTATATCGCCGCCTCCAGCGAGCCGGAACCCCAACTCCTGGCGGAACTCACGCGGGAAACCCACTTAAAAGTCCTCAGGCCCCGGATGATTACCGGCCACCACCAGGGCCGGGTCCTCAGCCTGTTCTCCCGGCTGATGCGTCCGGACCGGATCCTGGAAATCGGCACCTATACCGGGTATTCGGCCCTGTGCCTGGCAGAGGGCCTTGCCAAAGGCGGGCAATTACACACCATCGACAAGAACGAGGAACTCAGCGGCATGCAACGGCGGTATTTCGACCGGAGCCCCTACGGCCAGCAAATCATCCAGCATACCGGCCTGGCCCTCGAGATTTTGCCCGACCTCAAACACACCTTCGACCTGGTTTTTATCGATGCGGAAAAGGAAGAGTACGCAGACTACCTCGAAGCCATTTTACCCCTGACGCGCAGTGGCAGCCTGATCCTGCTGGACAACGTCCTCTGGTCCGGCAAGGTCCTGGACGATTCGGCCAACGACCGGGTTACCGATTCCCTGAAAAAACTGAATGCCGCCCTGCCGAAAGACCCGCGATTGCAGGTGGTCATGCTCCCGATACGGGACGGCCTGACGGGATGTATGGTGCGATAAAGAGGTAAATACGGTAAAAGCCCCAGCCCGTGAGGAAACCTACGCCCGCCCCCGCCAGGATATCCACCGGGTAGTGGACCCCCACGTAGATCCGGCTGAAGGCAAACAACAGGGGCCAGAGGTAAAATACATAGACCCACCGGAATTGCTTGCGCAGGAAAAGTACCATCAGCGTGGTTACCGAAAAGGAACTGGCCGCGTGGCCGGAGAAAAAGCTGAAGTTTGCCGGGCTCCTTAAAATCCGGATAAGCGTATTGATTTCCTGGTTGTTGTTTGGGCGCAGCCGGGCCACAAATTCTTTGGTGAAATCCGTGAACCAGACGATCCACAGGACGAGTAAAACGGTTATGCCGCACATGAGCAGCGCCTGCCGCAAGGGGAATTTTTTAAGGATCAACAGGAAGAATAGTACGAAAAGGGGAATCCATGTATCGATGTCGGTTACCCCGGACCAAAACGCGTCATAGCGTTCGATCCCGAGGCCATTCAGGTAGATAAAGGTTTCCTGGTCCCACTTGAGGATGCGTTCCAGCATATGGATTACTTGCGGCGGATGGTCCCGCCTACGTCGTCGATGTGTTTCTTGACGTCCTTGAGGTCTTTCTCAATCTCCTTGGTAAAAGAGGTGTCAATTCCCTGCTTCTCGGCGCTTTTGTGGATCTCGCGCTTGATATCGTCGGTAGCGTCCTTGAGTTGGCGCATACCCTGGCCAAGGCCTTTGGCAATCCCCGGAATTTTATCCGCTCCAAAAACCATCACCACGATAAAGAGAATAAAAAATATCTCTGCCCCGCTGATAAATAAGAATTGCATTGCCATAACACAAATATACGTAAGTTTCGCAGCCCGCATAAAAAAAGTCCCGGTTCGCAGGCCGGGACTTTTCTTAACTTTCCATCGGGCGATCAGCCTTTGATCTCTTCTTTGAATTGCTCAAATTCCGACGGCGACTGGTCCTTGGGCCAGCTGTTGTTATCCGTGTCGATATCGGCGGTTTCCGCATCGGGGTCCACCACGATGCCCACGAGTTCCTGCTGGGAGGATATCACCCGGCTGACTTCCGCATCACTCCTCCTCCAGATCTCCGGGGGATAGGTGACTCGCTCCGTTGAACCATCTGCATAGGTGTACTCCACGATCAGCGGCATGGGGATCCCACCCGGTTTCTCAAAGGTCACCTCGTAGAAATACTTGGGCTCCGCTACCTGGGCCCGTTGCTCGGACGTCATGTTGTCCATCAGGAATTCAGACAGGGGCTGGGAAATCTCGGAAGGCTTTTTCCCCTTGAGGTCCGGGTCAAAATCCTCGCTGTCTTCCTCGGCCAGGTATACCAGCGGGGGCAGTTGGTCTTCGGTGACCCCGTTGTTGGCCATGTATTCCCGCATCTGCTGGGTGGGTTTGTCGGAGACATAGTATTTCTTGACGCCCTTCACCCCGATATCCACATAGTCGGTGGTGTAGAACCAGGACCTCCAGAACCAGTCCAGGTCCACGGCAGAGGCGTCTTCCATTGTCCGGAAGAAGTCCTCGGGTGTCGGGTGCTTGAATTTCCAGCGCTGGGCATAGGTCTTAAAGGCGTGGTCAAAGAGTTCCGGCCCCATGACGGTTTCCCGAAGGATGTTCAGGGCCGTGGCCGGTTTGGCATAGGCGTTCGGGCCCAACTGGTAGACATTCTCCGGGTTGGACATGATTGGGGCGATGGTGCTCTGGTCGCCGGCCATGTAAGGTACAATAGCCGCAGGTGCTCCCCGCCGCGACGGGTATTTTTCATTCGGGGCGATAACCTGGGGGAATTCCTTCCCGAACTCCTGCTCAGCCAGGTATTGCATAAAGGTATCGAGGCCTTCATCCATCCAGCCCCATTGCCGCTCGTCCGAATTGACGATCATCGGGAAAAAGTTGTGTCCCACCTCGTGGATGATCACGGAGATCATCCCGTACTTGACGCGGTCCGAATAGGTACCGTCAGGGTTCGGGCGCCCGTAATTCCAGCAAATCATCGGGTATTCCATCCCCTGGTTCCTGGCGTGCACGGAAATCGCTTTGTGGTACGGGTAATCGAAGGTGTGGTCCGAGTAACTCTTAAGCGTGCTGGCAACTACCTTGGTAGAGAGTTCCTCCCAAAGCGGGTTCCCTTCCTTCGGGTACATGGAGACGGCCATGACGTCTTTGTTCCCGATTTTGACCGCCATCATGTCCCAGATAAACTTCCGGGAAGTGGCAAAACCAAAGTCGCGCACGTTTTCGGCCTTCAGCTTCCAGGTCTTTGTCTCCTTGGAAAAGCCCTTTTCAGCCGCCTCGGCCTCTGCCTGGGTCACGATCATCACGGGCTCGTCATAGCTCTTTTTGGCCTGCTCGTATCGCCGCATCATTTCTTTTGAAAATACTTCCTTGCGGTTCTGCAGTTCGCCCGTAGCATCCAGTACGTGGTCGGCGGGTACCGTAATATTCACCTCGTAGTTCCCAAAGGGCAGGGCAAACTCCCCGCTTCCCCAGAACTGGTGGTTTTGCCAGCCCTCTACATCGCTGTAAACCGCCATCCGCGGGAAAAACTGGGCAATCACGTACGCCCGGTTCCCGTCTTCCGGGAAATATTCGTAGCCGGAGCGCGCCCGGTTCACCGTGTGGTCCGGGATGTTGTACCACCATTTGATGGAGAAGGTAACCTGCTCCCCGCTCGCCAGGGGTTCCGGGATATTGACCCGCATCATCGTCTGGTTGATGGTATAGGGGATCGGTTTGCCGGAGGCGTCCCGTACGTATTCTATATTAAAACCACCATCGAAGGGCTCCCCGAGGTATTCACCGGCAAATGAGCCGGTGCGGTAAGCCAGGGGTACCCCGTTCCCATCGCGCAGGGGCGATTTGGAATCCTTGGCGCGGACATTCTGGTCCAGCTGTACCCAGAGGTATTCCAGCTCGTCCGGGGAATTGTTGTGGTAGGTAATCGTTTCTTCCCCGTAAATACGGGCATTTTCATCATCCAGGCGGATGTCCATTTTGTAGTCGGCCTGTTGCTGGTAGTAATCCGGGCCGGGGGCGCCGGAGGCCGAACGATAGGTGTTCGGCGTGGCGAATTCCTGGTAGAGTTGTCGGAACTTGCTCTGGTTGGTATGGCCGGGTTCCCGTTCTTCCGCCTGCTCTTCCTGCTGGGCGAAAACAACGGCCCCGCACACAAACAAAACGGCGGATAATAGATATTTGATTTTCAACATGGTTTACGCTAAATTTTTGATCCGCGAAAATTAACTTTTTTGGCGCGAATCGTTATAAAAGCTTATAAGTTTAACATTCCTTTATTATTCTCCCGGATCAACACGACGCTGCGTTTTTTGCCCAGCACCTTGAAATGGACCAGGTTCTTCTGTTCGCTGAAGAGATCCGTGAGGATTTCGTTTTGCAGCCCTACGGATTCCAGGTCTTCCCGGGGAACATCGGTCACTTCGATAAAGCATAAGATCAGGTCCTTGTCATACTTCTTTCCCAGGAACGTATAGTCCCGCTCCTCCCCGTTTACAAACACCCGGAACTTGGAATTGAAATAGCGCTCGATATACTGGTCAGCAGCCTCAGGCTCGTCTTCGGTGGCCAGGCGGGCGTCAAAATCATACCGCGTCTCGAGCAGGTTGTCCAAATCGTCGATAAAAATCCGGCTGATGATTTGCAGGGACTCGTCCGGTTCCGAATACTCCACATTGGTGACGCTTACGTAGAACTTGTGCACCTCCGTAAAGGAAGTTAGCAGCAAGGCGAGTACCAGGAATCCGACTGCCAGGGTTTTGGAAAATTTCATTTTCATCGTGCTCATTTTCAGGTTTCAGGCTGCAACTCCAGTTCTTGTCTAATCTATTTTTGGATTTTGGACGGCACTGCGCCGCGCCATCGGCGCCAGCCGGCCTGTACGAAACAAAACCCATGCCAGGCCTTCCCCCTGCCCCGGGTTATTCCCTTGAAGGCGCGTCTAAATTATTGTATTTCCGGTATTCTTCACCCTTACGCCTGAGAAAAGCCCAAACCCGCAGGCGATCCCCGGAATCCGCTACGGGGTCGAAAAGGGAATCCACCTCGCAGAAATACATAAAATCCGGCAGCCGCTCCAGGGGCACCCCGAGTTCCCGCGTAAGTACGCTGTCCGGAAACTGGGCCCGCATCTCCAGGGATTTCCGGTACTGGCGTTCAAAGGCGAGTTGTTTCTTGAGCCGTTTGGTCCGCCCGGTAAAGTAGTTCAGGATCGGGTTCAGGGGAACTATACCGCCCCCGGTTGT
>CAXQQM010000082.1:0-18066 GCA_964226055.1 Robiginitalea sp.
GTTGGCCGCCCAGCAGGCCGAAAATGATAACAACGTCTATACCACCCTGCTCTACCAGGGGCTCGAAAACTCCTGGTATATCATTACTATCAACCTGATCGCCCACGTGATCCTCAGGGGGTTGTGGATCGGGGCCATCGGCCTGCGCTACGTATCCGGGGAAATCGACTACGACCGGCTCAACTACAGCCCGAAGTTCAACCGGCACCTGCAAAAGCGCGTGGGATCCTTTGACAATTACGTGGCCCTGCTGGAGAAGTACTGCAGCGTGGTTTTTGCCGTCACCTTCCTGCTGGTCTTTTATCTGTTGGGTCTCCTGGTAATTACGTTTTGCTTCGTCCTGATGGCCCTGTGGATGGAAAAGGACGACACCCCGGAATGGGTGGGGGACTGGGTAGTCACGCCCCTGATCATTTTCCTGAGCGTCGGCATGGTGCTCACGTTTATCGATTTTATCACCCAGGGTTGGCTGAAGCGCAAAAAATGGACCACCGTCGTCTACTATCCCTTTTACTGGGTTTTTAAATTCCTGACGCTTTCTTTCCTGTATCGCCCGATGGTCTACAATTTCCTGGATACGAAATTCGGGAAGCGGCTGAGCTGGCTCGTAGTCCCGCTCTACCTTGGCCTGACCATCCTGGCGGGAACCGGCTTCAGCACCTCCAATTATTTGAGGAAGGAATTTACCACCAATGAATATTCTGCCGGCAAAGCGAATTATGTAGATGAACTGGACGAAGATATCTACTTCGTCGACCGGGCGTCCATCCCGTCAAAAGTTGTCACCGATCCGTTCCTGAACGTTTTTGTCGTCTACGGCAGCACGGTGGAAGACGATGTGTTTTATTTCAACAAAGAACTGGAACCCGAGGAAGACCGCCGGGGGATTTTCTCTGTTTTTTCCGAAGGCCACTTAGGCTGGAGTCAGCTTGCCGACGGCACCCACGAATACCTGAAAACCCTCGAGGATATGTACACCCTGACTGTCGACAGCCTGGATTTCAAGCCCCAATTCGTCTTTGCCCAGAACCGACGGAACCAGATAGGGTATGAGACCTTCCTGGACCTCGAACAAGTGGCCAGCGGCAAACACACCCTCCACGTGCGCCGCAAGGACCACCGGCGCGATTCGGTCTATACCCGCACGGTCATCCGGATCCCGTTTTGGTATTTCCCGGAAAGGCTTTCCTCCCGGCCCGAAAATATTGCTAATAAATAAATGATGCCCATGAAAAATTTTACCCTGTTGTTCCTGTTGATTGCCTGCTGCGGCCCGCTCCGGGCGCAGGGGAACCTCAAAGCCCTGGTTGGGGGTACGCTTATCGACGGATACGGGGCCGAGCCTATACGAAACAGCGTGATCCTGATTGAAGGGGAGCGGATAAAAGCTGTAGGGACGGTGTCAACCCTAGAGGTCCCGGAAGGGGCGGAAGTAATTTCCACCGAAGGCATGAGCGTACTCCCGGGACTCTGGGACATGCATGTACACACGATGATCAACGGACATGCGGATTACGCGTACTGGGATAAGACCTATCCGCCGCTTTTGGAAGACGTCATCATGCCGGCCTCCGCCCACCAGTTGCTGATGGCCGGGGTGACCAGTGCCCGGGACCTGGGCGGCCCCTTGGAGGAGAGCCTTGCGGTACGGGATGCTATTAACAGGGGAGAAACACCCGGGGCCACCCTGTACGTTTCCGGCCCGTTTATCCAGCACGAGGCCTACCCGGGGACGGAGGCATTTCGCTGGGGGGTAAGTGGGGCAGAGGACGGTCGCCGGAAAATCCGCCGTCTGGCGGAGGCCGGGGTGGACTTTATCAAGCTCGTCGACCAGGACCAGATGACGATGGAAGAACTTCGGGCCGTTGTGGAGGAGGCCCATAAAAACGGCCTGAAGGTGGTGGCCCACGGGCACCGGCCGGAAGAAATCCGCAGGGGGCTGGAAGTAGGGGTGGATTGCTTTGAGCATACGGGCCTCTCCTCGGCCCCCCGCTACCCGGAAGACGTCATGGAAGCCATCCGCGAGCGCACGGCACAGATGAACCTGGGCCCGTTGTTCTGGTGCCCCACCGTAGAGGGCCTCTACAATTACGAATACGTCCGGGATAACCCGGAGAAGCTAGACAACGATTCCTGGCACCTCGGATTGCCGGACAGCGTGATTGCCGATATCCGGCAGAGCATTGAGCACCCGGACCGGCTGCCCTATTTTCAGTTGACCCCTTCGCGCCGGCCCACCCTGAAGACCAAGATCCGCCAGTTACTGGATGCCGGTGTAGTATTGCTGGTGGGAACGGACAGCGGGATCCCCATGAAATTCCACAGCCAGTCTACCTGGAACGAACTGGATGTATGGGTCAACGAGTTTGGCATCGACCCGATGTACGCCATCCGGGCAGCTACCTACTGGCCGGCCCTCTGGACGGGCGTGGCCGACGAGGTGGGCACAATCACCCCGGGGAAGTACGCGGACATCATTGCCGTTGACGGGGATGTCCTGCGATATATCAGCCTGTTGCAGGATGTGGACCTGGTGATCAAACGGGGCAGGCAGTACAAATAGCGGCCAGGGATTGACCGGTTGCCGTATCTTTGCGCTTTTTAAGCGGCCAATGGGTTACATCGATTATAAACAAGAAGAACACTGGAATACGGGTACCCACGCCCTGGGGATCCTCCTGGGGGTCATCGGGGCCGTTTATCTGCACAGGCAGGCAGACCAGATGGATTTCATATCCCGGCTGGCTGTCTGGATCTACTCATTTTCCATTTTGTTGCTTTTCTCCGCTTCCACAGCCTACCACTGGGTCGCAGACCCGCGCATCAAGCGGCGCCTGCGAATCCTGGACCATATCAGTATCTATTACCTGATCGCCGGCACCTATACCCCGGTTGCCCTGATCACCCTGAGGGACGGGAATGGATGGATGCTCTTCTGGATTATCTGGGGGATGGCGCTTTTTGGCACGGTGCTGAAGCTATTCTTTACCGGCCGCTTCGAAATTTTTTCGCTGCTCCTGTACCTGCTCATGGGTTGGCTAATCGTCATTGACCTGTCTTCCCTCCTGGAGAAGCTCAGCGCAGAAGGCACCTTTTGGCTGGGGTTGGGAGGGGCGTTCTATACATTGGGAATCCTATTTTACGCCATCCGGCGGATTCCATTCAACCACATGATCTGGCATTTTTTTGTCCTCGGCGGGGCCGTTTCCCATTGGTTCCTGATCCTCGGGCTCCTCCCGGGCTCCTGAGGCAGGCTCTGGGCTATTTTACCGGGGTATCCGGAACATCCAGGCTTCCCGCCGCATAGCGGATACCCAGGAACAGGAATTCCAGGAATTCGGCGTTTTCGAAGTTCTGGGCATTATGGGTGGGGGCGCATACGAAAATGCGGCCCTTCCCATGCGTTTTAACCCAGGAGATATACCGAATGGGATCTTCCAGGTAGCCGGGATCCAAACCGTAGAGTTCGCGCGCATCCATGTACAGCAACGGCCGAAAATTCTTTTCCGGATAGGCATTTTTAAAGAAATAGGGTTCGTCTGTAATGGTAAACCCCTCGCCGTTGAAATGGCCGAGCAATGGGTGGTCCGGTTCCGCAAGCTTGACGCTTACTGGCTGCTGGGGTGGGTGGAAGTCAAAACTTCCCCCGGTCATCCGGCTAAAAACCAGGGAATTGTTTTGTATGGTGGTGCCTCCATGAAGGAGTACCAGCCCGCCTCCGTTGGCAACATAGTCCATCAGGTTCTTTTCGAGACGGGCGGCTTCCGACTTCCTGCGGCTCTCCGGCATGTCCGGATTCTTCCGGAAGACGTCGTAGAAGAGGTCCCGATGATCCCGCTCCGGGCAGGTATTGTTCAATACGACCGCGTCATACCCCGCCAGCACGTCGGGTTCAAAAACCGAAATATCCGTGGAGGCCCGGGATTCGGCGAACCCGGATTGTGAAAGCAGGATTTTAACGACCTCCCGGGTATGGGGGATGGCCCAATGTTCGTATCCGGTGTGGAGGGAAAAGATCAGGATGTTCCGTTCAACCCCCTGGTTTCCCGCCGGGCCATGGGGGGCGAGCGCCTCAATGCGCCCCAGCCACTGGTCTGTCAGCTCGATTGGCGGGAGGTCCTGGGCCGTAGCTACGGAGAACCCCATGAGGCAGGTCAGCAGGAATAGAAGTTTTTGCATCGGGCCGGCATTTTAAAGTTTCAACGTCAAAATACGAAATCCGCATCAATTGAAATGCCCCTCAGGCAGGCAGGTGTCAGACCAAATAGGCGAGTACCATCCCCAGCACAATTGCGGTCAGCTTCCGCAGGTTAAACGAATGCCCTTCCGAACTTTCAAAGAGGATCACAGTGGACACGTGCAGGAGTACCCCGATGACCAGCCCCAGGACATATGAGTGGCCGTGTTCGAGGAACGGGATCCGCCCGGCCAGTGCCCCCAGGGGCGTCATGGCGGCAAAGAGGGCCATAAACGTCCACGCGGCACCTGCTGACAGGCCCGAGCGCAGCAGGAATCCGCCCAGAATCAAAGCGACGGGGATTTTATGGATGACAATTGCCAGGAGGAATTCGGGGTTGTTTTCCAGGGGGACTCCCTCCAACAAGGCGTGTATGCTAAGCCCCAGGAGCAGGAGCAAGGGGAATTTCCCATTAGTTTGCGTGTGGACGTGTCCGTGTTCCGCCCCGCGGGACAAGAATTCAAGGACAATCTGCAGCAGGATGCCCACGCCGACAAAAACGCCGGTGAGCCTCGGATTGCCGGAACCGTATGCTTCGGGGATGAGCTCGAGCAGCGTAATGGCCAAAAGGAAGGCCCCGCTGAAAGCCAGCAGGAGCCCCTGCCGTCCGGCTTGCCGTTTCCGCCTGATTATCAGGAACAGGAAACTCAGCAGTACGGCCAATGCAGGGATTATCAGGTGCCAGGGGATCGTTGCGATGGGTTCCGTTGGTTTTGAGCCCGTAAAATTAATGTATTTTTGAAGTTTCAACACCGCGCGATGGCAGATAACTTCAGAATGCTGGCTAAGACCCTTTACGGGCTGGAAGACGTACTCGCCGGGGAGCTACGTTCCCTGGGGGGCGGGAATGTGAAAACAGGCGTACGCTGTGTTTTTTTTGACGGGGATGCGGGGTTTATGTACAAGGCAAACCTGAGCCTGAGAACCGCCCTGCGTATTTTGGTCCCGGTTTCGGATTTCCGGTTGCGCCGTGCCGAGGACCTGTACGAAAAGATCCAGGAGGTCGATTGGTCCCGATACCTGGACCCGCAGATGACCTTTGTTGTGGACACCGTCCTCAGCAGCGACCTGTTTGCCCACTCCCTCTTTGTTTCCCAAAAGGCGAAGGATGCCATCGTCGACCAATTCCGCTCCAGGACCGGGGCCCGCCCCAGTGTCTCCGTAGAAGACCCGGATGTGCGGATCCACCTGCATATACAGGGCAATACGGCACACTTGTCCCTGGATAGCTCCGGGGGGTCGCTCCACCTCAGGGGGTACCGGACAGAGACCAACAAGGCTCCCCTCAACGAGGTGCTGGCGGCCGGAATGTTATTGCTCAGCGGCTGGCGCGGGCATTCCGAATTCCTGGACCCGATGTGCGGCAGCGGTACGCTGCTGATCGAGGCCGCCATGATTGCCTGCAATATCCCGCCGAACATCAACCGGGAGTCCTTTGGGTTTCAGAAATGGAAGGATTACGATCCGGACCTCTTCCGGACCATTTACGATGCCTGCCTGAACCGAACGCGGGATTTCCGCTTTGGGATAACCGGATACGACAAAGCCCCATCAGCCATCCGGAAGGCGCAGCAAAATATCCGCAATGCCAACCTGGATGCCTTTATCACCCTGGAACAGGCGGATTTCTTCAAAACTTCCAAGTCTGTCAGGGGGCCGCTACACATGGCCACCAACCCGCCGTACGGGGAGCGCCTTCCCGTGGAGCGGGCTTCCTTTTACGGGAGCCTTGGGGATACCCTCAAGCAAAACTACCCGAATACCAGGGCCTGGCTGCTGGTGGGCGACCCGGAAATCCTGAAGTCGGTCGGTTTGCGGACCTCCCGGAAAATCAAGCTATTCAATGGGGGCATTGAGTCGCGCCTGGCCCTTTTTGAGATCTACGAAGGAAGCAAAAAAGCCAAGTACCAGTAAAAAGCCGGGTGTCCGGTTTATTCAGCCACGCCGGGGTTTTCCCGGGACTTGCGGTAAAGTGGCAGGAAGTAGCTGATCGTGTAGTTGAACCCCACCCCGAAACTGCTGCCGTCCGTAACGCGGTTAAACCCGGGGATCCACAGATGTGGCATCCGGTCCGATTCCGTCCGGCTCACAAGCATCCCGAGGCGGACGGAAGCCCCCATATAGATATTGGCAAAAAGTTCAGCCTTTACACCCAGCAGGAGTTCCACCCATGCCGCGCTCAGCCCGCCGAGTTCCGCCGGGGCATCCGGCCCGGGCTGGAATCCTTCCGGGTTCCAGTAGCGGTTGGAATTGAAGTAAGAATAGGAATCCAGGTCGGTGCGGAAACTGCTGAAGGCCGCCCGGGCGCCCACGATGCTCTGGTTGTTCATCCCGTACCAATTGGTATAGGTGTTGTAGTCGATCCCCGCTTTCAGGTAACTGCCCCGGCTGGTAATATCGTAGAGCGACTGGATATTTACGTCGTTTTCATTATCCAGCAATTCGTTTACCCGTCGGGATTCGTTCCCGAGCTCTGCCGCGAGGTATAATTTCTCCGAAATGCGGTAATCACCCACCAGTTCAAACCCCTGGTAATCATCGTTGAGGCCTGTAATCATCAAACGGCTCAGGTCGGCGCCCAACCGGATCCCGTAGGCGTCTGCCGGGGCTGGTCCGCGGGTGGCGACACTGTCGGTTTGCTGGCCCCGCACTTGCGTCAGGCCGGCAAAAGAAAGGATCAATATCAGGCTAGTGATAAATCGCAACATGCGTGGTCTGTATTGATTGAACGGAGGGGTTGACGATTTGAATACTGTCGATCCAGATCGATAAGTCGTCCTGTATGTCGGCCTGGAGGTTTTCGAAATTGGGGACAAAGCCGCAGGCCCGGGAAATAAAATCCTCCGTGATCTCGTAATCGAAATATACCGTATCCCTGTTTCCCGTTTCCACCCCTTCCGAATCGCTGGCGGAAGCCCGGATGAGGACAAACCCGGTGCGCGGGGCATCCGTCCGCAGCGGCAACTGAATGGAATCCCTGTTCGACCGGTCGTTAAACGTCCCCACCGGGTCCCCATTGCCAATCCCGATTACGCGCAGGCTGGTGACGTTTTTACCCGAAGAAGGGTCCTCTGAATCGTAGAAATTCACAACGAGCAGGGGGGTATCCCCGTCCACGCAAATATCGTCCTTTTCGCACCCGCTGATACCGATAGCCAGAAGCATAGCGGAAAGCGATAAAACAGCAGGATGGCCCCAGGCAATCCGCGTGCTTCTCGCGGAACGGGCAATTTTTTGGTAAAGCTGTATGGCTCTTGGCATGTGCAGGGGGCTATTCATGGCTGCGGCGCTCTAAAAGTACGATATTTTCCACGTGATGTGTCTGCGGGAACATGTCAACAGGCTGTACGTGCATAACCTGGTAGGCATCCCGCATAAGGGCCAGGTCGCGGGCCTGGGTAGCGCTGTTGCAACTCACATAGACGATCCGCTCAGGCAGGATTTCCAGCAGTTGGGCCACGACGTCCCTGTGCATTCCGTCCCGGGGCGGGTCCGTGATCACCACATCCGGCCTGCCGTGGGTTTGCAGGAATTCCGGGGTGAAGATTTCCTTCATATCCCCGGCAAAGAACTTGGTGTTGGATATGTCGTTTTCGGCCGCATTTACCCGGGCCGCCTCAATGGCATCGGGAACGGCCTCAATCCCGATTACTTCCAGGGCCTGGCGGGCCACAAATTGTGCGATGGTACCCAGGCCCGTATACAGGTCATAGACCCGCTCTTTTCCGGTGAGGCCCGCCAATTCCCTGACTTTTTCGTAAAGTGTATGCGCCTGGCGGGAATTGGTCTGGTAAAACGATTTCGGGGTGATTCTGAAGGCCAGCCCCTCCATCTCTTCTGTGATATAAGGAGTGCCGTGGTAACAGGTCAGGTCCAGGTCGTAGAGCGTGTCGTTGCCTTTCTGGTTGATGGTATAAAAAAGGGAGGTAATCTGTGGGAACCGATCCAGCAGGAAGTCCAGCAGGCCTTCGCGGGCGGTAGCATCGTCCTGGTAGAACTGGATGAGTACCATCAGCTGGCCCGCGGCGGTATTGCGTATCATCAGGCTGCGCAACAAGCCCTCCTGTTTACGGGTGTCAAAAAAGGCGAGTCCATGGGATTCCGCATACTCCCTGATAGCCAGTCGGATCGCATTGGATGGGTCGGCCTGCAGGTGGCATTCTTTGAGGTCCAGGATTTTATCCCACATCCCCGGGATGTGCAAACCCAGCGCATTCCGGCTCTGTACCGGTTCCCCGGAGGCGATTTCCCCGGGCTCCAGCCACCGGTTATCCGAGAAGGAGAATTCCATTTTGTTCCGGTAATAATAGGTTTCCGGGGCCGGGAGGATAGGGGCTATTTCCGGAAGTTCGAGCTTCCCGATTCGCACCAGGTTCTGGACCACTTCATCCTGTTTAAAGCGGAGTTGGGCGGCGTAGTCCATATGTTGCCATTTGCAGCCCCCGCAGGTCCCGAAATGCACGCATCGGGGTTCGATGCGCTCCGGGGAGGGCTCCAAAACTTTCGAAACCCGGCCTTCGTAGTGGCCCTTGCGCTTTTTGAATACCTGGACCGAAACGGTATCCCCCGGGACGGCACCGGTAATAAAGACCACGCGGCCGTCGGGGGCCCGGCCCACCGCTTTTCCTTTTGCCGCTGTCCCGGTCACTTCTATCTGATCAAAAAATGGATGCTTCCTGCCTCTTGCCATGGGGGCAAAAATACATTGTTTTCCGCATGCGGCCATAGCGAGAATCTCCTGGAATCCTTGCCTGAACTAGCGGTTGATCCCGGCGGCACAATTTTGGTTCCTCAGGGGCAATTTCCTACCTTTAAGCCGCTTTCCGGATGATTTCTCTCCACTAAGAAGGAATGGTGTTTGTCTATCTAAAAAAATTTGGGAAATGTCTGTAATTGAAAAGCGACAATCGGACAAGGCTATTGCCCTGGAAGCGCAGTACGGGGCGCATAACTACCACCCGCTGCCTGTGGTACTCAGCAGGGGCGAAGGGGTTTACGTCTGGGACGTAGACGGTCAAAAATATTACGATTTTTTATCGGCCTATTCGGCCGTGAACCAGGGGCACTGCCATCCGAAAATTATCGGGGCGCTCACAGAGCAGGCGCAAAAACTCACCCTCACCTCAAGGGCTTTTTACAACGACCGGCTGGGAGAGTACGAGAAATACTTGTGCGAATACTTCGGGTACGATAAGGTCCTCCCCATGAATACAGGTGCCGAAGCGGTGGAAACCGCCATCAAAATCGGCAGGAAATGGGGGTATGAGAAAAAGGGGATTAAGGACGGAAGGGCCAAGGTCATCGTCTGCCTGAACAATTTCCACGGCAGGACCATCACGATTATTTCTGCCTCCAACGACCCGGTGGCCACGGAGAATTTCGGGCCGTTTACCCCGGGCATCGTCCCGATTCCCTACAACGACCTGGAAGCGCTGGAAGCTGCCATGGGGCCGGACGTAGCTGCATTCCTGGTGGAACCCATCCAGGGGGAGGCCGGAGTGAATGTACCCGATGAGGATTACCTCCGAAAGGCACATGCCATTTGCAGGGAGCACAATGTCCTGCTCATGGCGGATGAAGTCCAGACCGGCATCGCACGGACAGGGCGCTTGCTGGCCAGTTGCGGGGATTGCGATTGCCCGGAGAAAAACTGCAGTGGGACCCCGGATGTCAAGCCGGACGTCCTGATTCTCGGCAAGGCGATCTCCGGCGGGGTGCTGCCTGTATCCGCCGTCCTGGCTAATGACCCGGTGATGGAAGTCATCCGCCCGGGCAACCACGGGTCCACGTTTGGGGGGAACCCGCTGGCGTGCGCCGTGGCCACCGCAGCCCTGGAGGTTGTGGCCGAGGAACGGCTGGCCGAAAAGGCCGATGCCCTGGGCCGCCTCTTCCGGGAAAAGATGCAGGAAATCATCGACGAGACCGACCTGGTGCGGCTCGTTCGCGGCAAGGGCTTGCTGAATGCCATCGTCATTGACGATTCCGAGGATAGCTCCACCGCCTGGGAAATTTGCCTAGCCCTGAAAGAAAACGGCTTGCTGGCCAAGCCCACCCACGGGAACATCATCCGGTTTGCCCCGCCCCTGGTCATGACTGAGGAGGAGCTGCTGGATTGCCTGTCGATCATCCGGAAAACCCTGCTGGAATACCAGAAGTCCTAAACTGGCTGCGACTTGCTCCAACCCAATTCCGGGAGCCTTGCCTTATATGCCTGGAGGGTTGAATAACGGGTAGGATTGTTAAGGATGAGACTATAAAAAAAGCCCCGGGAGACCGGGGCTTTTTTTGCTTTGCTGATAGGATATATCAGGAACGTACTTCTTTGATCCGGGCTTTTTTACCGGTCAGGCCGCGGAAATAGAAAATCCGCGCCCGGCGTACTTTCCCGCGTTTGTTGATTTCAATTTTTTGAAGGGCGGGCATATTGATCGGGAAGATCCGTTCAACCCCCACTGTGCCGCTCATCTTACGGATGGTGAAGGTTTCCGTAGCCCCGCTGCCGCGGCGTTGGATAACGACACCCCGGAAAAACTGGGTACGTGTTTTTTCACCTTCCTTAATTTCGTAGTATACGGTGATAGTGTCTCCGGCGGAAAATTTCGGGAACTCCTTCCGTGCCACAAATTCGTTTTCGACAAAGCTTACTAAAGATTCCATGGTATTGCTTTACTGTTCTGTTCTGGCCAACATGCACGTACCTCGTCAGAGGTTGACCTGAAATCGTGTGCAAAAATAATCGATAAATCCCAACTGGCAAGAAAATCGGGCAAATTTAGTGGTCCCCCTCCGGGTCGAGTAAGTCGGGCCGGCGTTCCCGGGTGCGCTGGTGGGCCTGCTCTTCCCGCCAGGCTTCGATTTTCCCGCTGTGCCCGCTTGTGAGCACCTCCGGAACGGACAAGCCCCGGAAGTCCCTGGGCCGCGTATAGATGGGAGGGGCGAGCAGGTTGTCCTGAAAGGTGTCCGTAAGGGCGGAAGTCTCGTCCCCGAGCACACCCGGCAACAGGCGGATGATGGCGTCGCAAAGCACTGCCGCGCCCAGTTCGCCCCCGGAGAGGACGTAATCGCCGATAGAAATTTCCCGGGTAATCCACAGGTCCCGGATCCGTTGGTCCACTCCCTTGTAGTGTCCGCAGAGGATCAGCAGGTTTTTTTTCAGGGAGAGTGCGTTGACTGCCGGCTGGCGCAGGGTTTCCCCGTCCGGGGTCATATAGATGATTTCGTCGTATTCGCGCTGGGCGGTCAGTTCGGAAAAACACCGGTCGATGGGTTCAGCCATCAGGACCATGCCCGCCCCACCCCCAAAAGGATAGTCGTCTACCTGTTTATAAGCGTTTGTGGCGTAGTCGCGGAGGTTGTACAGGTGGACGGATACCAGGCCGTTATCAATGGCCCGCTTGAGGATGGAAGCGTCAAATGGGCTCCGGAGCAATTCCGGGAGTACTGTGACGATATCGATGCGCATGGCCTGCAACCGGGGGTTGCCCGGCTTATTTGGATTTTTTGTACTTGTTGATCTCGTCCTGCAACTGGCGGCTGATACGCTGTTCGCGCTCCAGCGCCCGACGGCGGTGGGCCTCGTATTCGTTCTCCAGGTCAGCCAGTTTTGTTTTGGCTTCCTGGGTGAGCACATTGCTCCTTCGGAACCGGTAGATGAACAGTAACAGCAGCAGCAACAGCCCGATGATAATGGTCCAGAGAATGATGTTGTAAGTGGCTTTGGAAACCAGGGCCCCAAAAAAGGACATGCTATCTTTTTCCTCCGTGACGGCTGAGAGTTGCTGGCTCGTTTCCTCCAGTTTGTTATTGAGGTTTTCGATGGTAGTTTCCTGCCCCGCTATCGTGGAATTCAGTTGGCTGGCCTCTGCGCGGGCAGCGCTGAGGCTGTCGAGGACATTTCCCCTGAGTTTGTCGAGCTCGATGGCCCGGACCACCTCGTACCTCCGGCCCTCTGCATTGTAGTTTCCGGAGCGCTTGAATATATATTCGAATTGGCTTTCAATGGTTCCCCCGTCCAGGGAGGGTTCCTCACTGTCCTGGGCAACCAGCAGGGGCGCAGTCAACAGGGCGCTTAGCAAGGTCCAAAATCGTAAAAACTTCATTTTAGCGTGTTGTAGGGTTATCGTGATTCAAGGTGGGGCTAAAGTACTCCAATAAAATGAAATTGTAAAACACCTGCGGCAATAAGAACCGTCCGTAAAGCGGAACAGGCCCCTGAACCAGAACCTACTATGCGAATCAATAGTAGGTATACCTCCGGACCTTGGCAATGTATTTGGCCAGCCGGATCACCTGGTGCGCGTAGCCATATTCATTGTCGTACCATACGTAGAGGATGATGTTTTTACCGCCCCCGGATACGATCGTGGCCCGGCTGTCGTATACCGCCGGAGCCGAAGAGCCGATAATATCGGAGGAGACGAGTTCGTTGCTCAGGCTGAATTTGATCTGTTCCACCAGGTCGCCTTCCAGGGCGTATTTCTTGAGGATGGTATTGAGGCTATCCAGGCTGGTTTTGTTTTTGAGTTCCAGGTTCAGGATGGCCAGCGAACCGTTGGGTACCGGTACGCGGATAGCATTGGAGGTGAGTTTGCCCTCCAGGGCGGGCAATGCCTTGGCCACCGCCCTGCCAGCACCGGTTTCGGTAATAACCATATTCAGGGCAGCGGCCCGCCCACGCCGGTATTTACCGTGGATGTTATCCACCAGGTTTTGGTCGTTCGTATAGGCGTGGATGGTTTCCAGGTGGCCTTTGCGGATTCCCAGCGAATCCTCCACTACCTTGAGGATGGGCGTAATGGCGTTTGTGGTGCAGGAAGCAGCCGAATAGATATGGACCGCCTCCGGGTCAAACTCCCGGTGGTTCACCCCATGGACGATGTTCGGGATATCCTTTCCGGGGGCGGTGAGCAATACCTTGGCCACCCCTTTGGACCCGAGGTGCTGTCCCAGGGAAGCCTCGTCCCGGAAGGCGCCTGTATTGTCGATGACCAGGGCGTCCTGGATATCGTATTTCGTATAATCGATACCCGACGGATCGGAGGCCGATATTATGTGGACGGTTGTACCGTTGACGATAAGTGCTTTATTGGCGATGTCGGGCTCCACAGTCCCGGAGAACGGGCCGTGGACGGAGTCGGTCCGCATCAGCATCGCCCGTTTTTCCAAAGTGGTTTCATCCACAGCCCCCCGGGTGACAATTGCCCGGAGCCTAAGCTGGTTGCCCTTGCCGGTTTTGGCCATCAATTCGCGGGCCAGCAACCTGCCGATCCGTCCAAAACCGTAGAGGATGACGTCCTTGGGGGCAATTTCCGGATAGTGGCGTGCGTCCTTGAGTTTATCGATAATAAACGACTTGGCGTCGTGGTAGCCGCTGTTGTCCTCGGAATGATATTCAAAGGTGAGTTTGCCGATGTCGAGCTTGGAAGGGGGGAGGTCCAGGTCACTGATGGCCCGGAGCAACTCCACGGAATCGAAGATGGAAATCGGTTTTTGCACAAACTGGCCCGCGTATTCGTGCAGGTTGATGATCTCGCTGACATTGCGGTCGATGATCTGGTTTTTAAACAGCACCACCTCGATGGCTTTATCGTACCACAGGTCGCTGATGATCTTGATGAATTCCGTGGTGGCTTTCCGGCGGTCTGCCTGGAAGGCCAATTCCTTTTCGTAAGAACTCTGCTTCATAGGAAGGTTGTCATGAATTTACGGGGATAAAATTATGGATTTCAGATAATTTCCCCTAGCAAAATCACAATTATCAAAAAACCCGCCGAAATTGGCGGGTTGAATTAAATTATTCGCAATATCACTGAAAAATGATCCGCTCTTTTTCGCCATTTTCGTCCAGGAGTGTGATACTCGTATTCCCGTACCGGGAAATCTTTGCAAACAGGTTCCGGGCATCTTCGATATCCCGGATCTCGTCGTCGTCCACGGCCAGGATGATCTTTCCTTCCAGGTCGTACCGGCGATAGGTTTCGGGGACCCCCACGATTTTAACGCCCACCTCAGTTCCGTATCGCTCTTTTTCCGCTTCCGTCAGGTTCTTGACCTTAACGCCCATCCTGGGCACCACGGTGGTCTGCCGTTCCCGAATTTCCACGGGCATGGCTATTTCCTCCCCATCCCGGTCCAGCAATACCTGCACCTGGTCCCCCGGGCGCTTGGTTGAGATATACCCGGTAAGGTCGGCCATTCGCCTCACGCGGATATCGTCGACCTTCCGGATGATGTCGCCCCGCTGCAGGCCAGCCTCTTCCGCACCGGATCCTTCTTCCACCCCGTCCACAAAGACCCCGTCGATTTCGTCTATGCCGTTTTCCACAGCGTAGCGGGTATTGAGCCGCGGGGATTCAATACCGATGATTCCTTTTTGCACGTCTCCGTACTCCAGCAGGTCTTCCACAATTTTCCGCGCAATATTGCTGGGGACCGCAAAGGAATAGCCGATGTATGATCCTGTTTGGGAAGTGATCGCCGTATTGATGCCGATCAGGTCGCCGTTGGTATTGACCAGGGCCCCCCCGCTGTTCCCGGGGTTAACGGCGGCATCGGTTTGGATGAACGATTGGTTCCGGCCCAGGTCGCGTGCCTTGGCGCTTACAATCCCCGCGGTTACCGTCGAGGTCAGGTTAAACGGGTTTCCTACCGCCAGGACCCATTCCCCGATGCGCACATTGTCGGAATCCCCGAAAGCCAGGTAGGGCAACGGGCGTTCCGCTTCTATCTTTATCAGGGCGATATCCGTATTCGGGTCCGTACCGATGACGGTTGCGTCATAGGTCCGGTTGTTGTTCAGGGTAACCGTCAGCTGGTTGGCCCGCGAAATGACATGGTTGTTGGTCACGATATGCCCGTCCGGGGAGATGATAACCCCGGAGCCCGTTCCCACCTGGGGGCGTGCCCGTTCTTCGTACCCGTACAGGAATTCCAACAGGCTGCCGCTCCCTCGGCTCAGGGTGACATTTTTAACGTGGACCACCGCGTTTACCGTATTCTCGGCGGCCAGGGTAAAATCCGCTTCATCAATCCCCGCACCGGCAGAGAAGGCCGGGGTGCCTGCCGTGTGGAAAACCGGCATGGAATCGTTTTCGGTCAGATAGGAGGTTTCGCGAGGTTCGAAAAATAATTTGTACGCGCCAAGGGTTGTTGCCCCGGCGGCAATTGCGATAAAGAAAAGTCCGGCGATACGCTTCATAAAAAAGGATTTTAACACTATAAAATTAAAGGATTAATAGCCGATAAATTTTGCTTTAACGACATTTTAACGGGCACGAGGCCCTGATTAAAACGTATATTTGTGCCCGAGATATATGCCATGGAACAGCATTTCTATAAATACCAGGCAACCGGGAACGACTTCATCCTGATCGACAACCGCCAGGGCGGGTTCCCTGCAAATGACCCCTCACGCATTTCCGGTCTGTGCCACCGTCGTTTCGGTATCGGCGCCGATGGGCTGATTTTGCTGGAAAACGACCCAAAAGTCGATTTTCGCATGGTGTATTTCAATTCAGACGGCCGGCCCGGGAGTATGTGCGGCAATGGCGGCCGCTGCATCACGGCATTTGCAAAATTCCTTGGGATCATCGGTGACACCTGCAGTTTCCTTGCCTCGGACGGCCTGCACCAGGCGCGGATCGTTGGCGAATCCGTCTCCCTCCGCATGGCTGATGTCGGGGAAATCCGGGATAAAGAAAATTATAGTTTCCTCAATACGGGGTCGCCCCACCACGTCCAGGAAGTTTCAGGCCTTGAGGCATTTGACGTGGATCGGGAGGGCAGGCGTTTGCGCTATGGCCTGTACGGGGAGCCGGGTAGCAATATCAATTTTGTGGAACCCCAGGCAGATGGGTACCTGCAGGTGCGAACCTATGAGCGCGGCGTGGAGGCGGAAACCTACTCCTGCGGTACGGGGGTTACGGCCGTGGCAATTGCGATGGACGCCCAGGGGAAACAGTTGCAACAGCCCTCGCGGATCCGCACGCGGGGGGGCGACCTGGAGGTTGCTTTCCGCAAGGACGATGGTACTTATACGGATATCTGGCTGACAGGCCCGGCCCGGATGGTATTTAAAGGAACCCTGCCGTGAAACTGGAAGGTGAAAATATCCGATTGCGGGCGCTGGAACCCGAGGACCTCGAATTCTTATATGCCCTGGAGAACGACCCGGATATCTGGGAGATCAGCGGCACGTTGACCCCATATTCAAGGAAAATACTCCGGCAATACCTGGAAGTGGCCCACCGGGATATCTATGAGGCCAAACAATTGCGTCTGGCGATATGCCGGCAGGACCATCGCTGCATTGGCCTGATCGACCTGTTTGATTTTGATCCCCGCCACCTTCGTGCCGGCCTGGGGATCGTTATCTCCGAGGATGCCTCCCGGAACAAAGGGTATGGCGGAGAAGCCATCCGCCTGGTATGCGAATACGGGTTCCGGGTCCTGGGCCTGCACCAGATCTACGCAGGTGTCGGGGCGGACAATGCGATGAGTCTCAGGGTATTCAAAAAAGCTGGATTCCGGGAAACCGGGATCCGGAAAGACTGGACCCGGACGGCTGATGGTTTCCGGGACGAAGTATTCCTCCAAAAATTCCATCCGGATGTATCGTAAAAAGATCCTGTTATTTGTATTGCTCGGTGGCCTGATTGTTGCCGGGGCCTTTGCCTACCTGATCTACCGGGCGCTTTTTGTGCCCAACACGGTCTTTAATAACGAGGTGGCCTATGTCTACGTCCCCACCGGGGCACCCTATGATTCCGTTCGCTCCCGTTTGGAACCATTGCTCCGGGACCTCGAAACCTTTGATGCGGTGGCCCGCCGGAAAAAATATACCACCAATGTGCGGGCGGGCAGATACCCGATCAGGCGCGGGATGAACAACAACGAAATCATCAACTCGCTTCGCTCCGCAAACACGCCCGTACAGGTATCCTTCAATAACCAGGAACGGCCCGCAGCCCTTGCCGGGAGGATAGCCGCGCAGATTGAAGCGGATTCGGCGGCCCTGCTGGATGCTTTTACCGACACGGCGTTCCTGCAACAGCACGGATGGACCCCGGATCAGGCGCTGGTACCTTACATCCCCAACAGTTATGAGTTTTTCTGGAATACGGACGCCCTGGAATTCCGGGAACGGATGCTGGAGGAATACAACCGGTTCTGGAATGACGCCCGCCTGAAAAAAGCCGCTGCGGTTGGGCTGGATCCCGAAGAGGTGATTACCCTGGCGTCCATCGTCCACAAGGAGACCGCCAAACCGGACGAACGCCCGCGGGTAGCCGGGCTCTACCTGAACCGCCTCAGGAGGAACATGGCCCTGCAGGCCGACCCGACTGTGATTTACGCTATCAAGAGGGAAACCGGGAACTACGACACGATTATCAAACGCGTCCTCTACCGGGACCTGGAACTGGATTCTCCCTACAACACCTACAAATTCTCCGGCATACCTCCCGGCCCCATCTTTATGCCGGATATCTCGGCCATAGAGGCTGTGCTCAACCCGGAGTCCCACGAGTACCTTTATATGGTTGCGGACACCGAAAACTTTGGTTATCACCAGTTTGCGGAGACACTGGCGCAGCATAACCGGAATAAAGAGCAGTATATCCGGTGGATTAACTCGATGAATATCCGCCGGTAACCATTCCCCGGGATTTTTACACCATTTAACCATAAAACAGGCCATTTTATGAAAATCTTGGGTTTTCCCTGAGCGGCCGGCCGTATCTTTGCCTTGAGAAATTTAAGCGGTAATCCCCTGCGGGTTGCATCAGTCTTAAGAAAGCACGTATATGAAAAGGTGGATAGGTATCCTGATT
>CAXQQM010000083.1:0-8259 GCA_964226055.1 Robiginitalea sp.
CACCACCTGTGACACTCTTTCCCTCCCCGACGCTCTTCCGATCTCGACCATCTGGAGGCCTATCTCCAGCAGGCGAGTCTGCCCAGCCGCATGGTTGGATAAACAGCCGGGTTGCGGAACTGGGCCAGGCCCGGCAAGGGTTGTTTACCTGAAGCCGATTTCCTCCAGGCTTTTGTAGCTGGTCGTCAGGGCTTCAAGCGGCTCCATGCCGTCAAAGGTCATGTCCTGTTCCACAATGTAGTATTCCATTCCGGCCTTTTCTTTTTCTGCGAGAATCCGGGCAAAATCGATGGTTCCGGTACCGACCGGCGCAAATCGTCCCTGCTCGTCCATGTCCTTGACATGCCAGATCTTGAAGCGTCCCGGGTATTTGTCAAAATAGGCCAGTGGGTCCGCCCCTGCACGGGTAACCCAGTACAAATCCATCTGGAAATTCACCAGGTCCGGGTCCGTATTCTCCAGCATATATTCAATGGGCACGATACCCTGGTCGTTGGGCTTAAACTCAAAATCGTGGTTGTGGTAGAGCAGTTCCAGGCCTGCTGCATCGCATTTCTCGGCCAGCGTATTGATGATGTCCGTCACTTCCTGTATGGTGCCCTGCATCCCGAGCGTCCGCGTCTCTGGATCGAAAGTAAAGTGGCCCATGGGGGGGACTGGGATCACGAAGTACCGGAATCCGGCGGCTTTGGTGTCGGCAATCATCTGGTCGGCGTTTTCCATAGTGACCCCACCCTGGTGCACGCTTAGGGGCTGCAGCCCCAACTCCCCGAGGTAGGATTTGAACTCCTCCGGCTCCATGCCGTAAAACTTCCCATCGGAATAATTGGTGCCTTCAATGTTTACATAGCCGATGTCGGCTACCTGCTTTAATGTGCCTTTCGGGTCTTCATCCATCAGGTTGCGGACCGTATAGAGCGTGGCGCCCGGGGCCGGCTGGCCAGAATCGCTACCACACGAGGTTAAAAGCAGTACAGTAAAAAGGCAGCAGGAGGTCAGGAAGAAGGAGATGGATTTTTTAAGCATGTCTTGTCTTTTTTTGGTTTAGGTGGTCGCTTGCCCGGAAGTTACCTGCACGAATTCCCTTGCCCGGTAGTTCCTTGCCGAAAGTCGCTTACCCGGGTGTCTTTTGTCCGGGAGTTTAAAGATACGGTTTTTGGGGATTCCGGGGAGGTGCGGCACGACGGGAATCGGCGGCTGCGGTGATACCTCGGCAGCATTGGGTGTGCTTTGGGGGCATCGGTGACGCGTCGGAAGTATCGGGGGCCGGCAGCTTATCTTTCCTTGCCCAGCCCGTTGAGAAAAGCTTTGAATTCCGGTGTGTCGTAATCGCGCATGCCTTCAAACCGGTAAATCGTATCCATTTGCGGCGGGACCAGGAAGGTCACCGGGATACTGCGGGAATATAAATACCCCGGCTCGGCCGATGCCAGGGTATAAATGGGGAAGGCATACCCTTTGCGCGCCTTGAAGGCCTTTGCCTTTTCAAAATCGGCATCCGTGGAGATCATCACAAAGGCAATGGCGTCGCCAGATGCTTCGTACAGGCTTTCAATTCCGGGCATTTCCGCAATGCAGGGGGCGCACCACGTAGCCCATTTGTTGATAAACGCCGTTTGGTTGCCCATGGCCTCCGGAAGTGATACCACGCGGCCCGATTCATCCAACAGCTTTAGTTCCCTGGCCATATCCGGGGTAAAAGGCTGGGGGGTAAAAACATCGGGGTGTACGGAACGGGGGGTCCGCAGGCCCCATTCGAGCATCCGGTAATTGAGGCCCTGTACCAGGCGCTTGTGGGTGCCGGTGGCGATGAGGATTGTTGCAATGGCCAACAGCAAACCGATACGAATCCCTGTTTTTTTTGAAATCTTCATGCTTTTCCCGATAGCGCGCTTGGCTTTACAAAAATACATGGAATTTCCCGGGGCGCCGATTGCAATTTCCACGGGTCTTTCTATAGGGGATCTCGCGTACTTCGGCTTGGGGGGCTGCATTTCCGACTGGAATTGTATTTTTAACCCCAAAACCACTCCGCATGAAAATTATATCCTGGAACGTCAATGGCATCCGTGCAATTTCCGGCAAGGGATTCGCCGGGCATATCAAAGACCTGGACCCGGATGTCCTGTGCTTACAGGAGATCAAGGCGGATACCGAGATTGTGGAAGAAATAGCCGGGCAGCTCCCGGGATACGCGGTTCACGTACATCCGGCCGAAAAAAAGGGATATTCGGGCACGGCCCTGTTCCTGAAAAATGGGGAAGCCCCGGTAGACCGGGGGCCGGAAACCGATCTGCTTCAGGGCGAAGGCCGTATCCTGCGGGCCGACCTGGGCGAATTTAACCTGGTAAACACCTATGTCCCGAACTCTGGGGCCAACCTGAAACGCCTGGATTTCCGGGAAGAATGGGATGCAGCCTTCCTGGAATACCTCAATGGGTTGCGAGGCCGCAAACCGCTGGTTCTCTGCGGGGACCTGAACGTGGCACACCGGCCGATCGACCTGAAAAACGACAAGGCCAACTACAACAAGACGGCCGGGTACACCCAACGGGAGATCGACGGTATGGACCGGCTCCACCAGAGCGGCCTGATCGATATCTTCCGGAAACGGCACCCGGAAGAAGTGGCCTATACTTACTGGAGTTACCGCTTTGGGGCGCGAAAGCGCAATGTGGGGTGGCGGCTCGATTATTTCCTGATCAGCCCCGAGTTGGAAGACCGCGTTGCCGGTACGCCTATTTATCACAACATTGAAGGTTCGGACCACTGTCCGATCGGATTGGAGCTGGATT
Organism: Robiginitalea sp.; assembly: GCA_964226055.1. Lineage (GTDB taxonomy): Bacteria > Bacteroidota > Bacteroidia > Flavobacteriales > Flavobacteriaceae > Robiginitalea. Next base: position 2,796 of record CAXQQM010000083.1, read on the forward strand.
CCTGAGAGAATTCATGGGGTATGACATTTATCATAGCCCTCCATCAGGCATCTTATTATCTTGATCATTAATCTCCATAAGATGCCAGTCGCCATGAAATCCAACACATCTGAACATATCGGGAACCTGGGAGACCGCGCGTCCCGGGAAGTGCTCCGGCGGAATTATATCGGCTCGCTCGCTTACCTGGCCCAGGGCGTCCCTCATGTACTCCCGATTACATATTTCTATGACGAAGAATCCGGCTCCCTCATCAGTTACAGTTCTGAGGGACATAAAATTCGGGCGATGCGGGATTTTCCCTCGGTTGCGCTTGCGGTGTATGAAATGCAGTCCCCGGGTCATTGGAAGTCCGTGATGGTACACGGCTCCTTCCAGGAGCTGAGTCAAATCGACGCCAAAGCCTACCTGAAACGATTCTCAGCGGGGATCCGCAAGATACTGGCAGCCCGGGGGGTTGACGACCAGGCGTTTATCCAGGATTTTTCAGGTAAGGCGCATGACGGCCAGATCCCGCTGGTTTTTTGTGTCCGGATCGAGGATTGGACCGGAAAATATCGCGGTTCCCGTCCCGACGCTGACTAAACTTCTCAATGGCCTCCGGGATGCGCGCAGCACCTGTTGGCCGGTCCGGCCGAAATGGTTACATTTAGGGAATTCCGACAGTCGGACCCTATGGAAAAAGATACCCGCCAGGCGCATGCCACCCGTTACTGGAAAGCCAACCTCAGAATTGTCGCGGTACTCCTGCTTATTTGGTTTGCCGTTTCTTTCGGTGCTGGCATCCTGTTGCGCGAGTGGTTGGATCAGTTTCGCCTGGGCGGCTTTGGCCTGGGGTTTTGGTTTGCCCAGCAGGGGTCCATCTATGTTTTCGTAGTCCTGATATTCGTCTATGTCTACCTGATGAACCGGCTGGACGCCAAATACCGATTCGACGGATAACCGTGCAATCCAACCAAACTTCGTAAACCTTGGACGTTCAAACCTGGACCTATCTGCTGGTCGCCCTTTCCTTTGCCCTCTACATCGGTATCGCCATTTGGTCGCGTGCCTCATCCACCAAAGATTTTTACGTCGCCGGGGGAGGCGTTTCCCCCCTGGCCAACGGGATGGCCACCGCCGCAGACTGGATGTCGGCCGCTTCGTTTATTTCCCTGGCCGGTATCATCGCCTTTGCGGGATACGACGGCTCGGTATACCTGATGGGCTGGACAGGGGGCTACGTGTTGCTCGCCCTGTTGCTGGCCCCGTACCTGCGGAAATTCGGACGCTTTACGGTTCCCGATTTTATCGGGGAGCGCTATTACAGTAAAACGGCCCGCATCGTCGCGGTGATGTGTGCGCTCCTGGTGTCCTTTACCTATGTTGCCGGACAGATGCGCGGGGTAGGGGTGGTCTTCTCCCGTTTCCTGGAGGTGGATATCAACACGGGTGTGATCATCGGGATGGTGATTGTACTGTTTTATGCCGTCCTTGGGGGGATGAAGGGGATTACCTATACGCAGGTGGCCCAATACTGTGTCCTGATCTTTGCCTTTATGGTGCCGGCCATTTTTATCTCCATCCAGATGACCGGGAACCCCGTCCCACAGGTCGGTATGGGCTCCGTGCTTTCCGATGGCTCAGGCACCTACCTGCTCGATAAGTTGGACGGGCTTTCCACGGAACTCGGCTTTGCCGCCTATACAGACGGGACCAAAAGCCTGACGGACATTTTCTGCATCACCCTGGCCCTGATGGTGGGAACGGCCGGCCTGCCGCATGTGATCGTCCGGTTTTTCACCGTGCGCCGCGTACGCGATGCCCGGAAATCTGCCGGCCTGGCATTGTTGTTTATCGCCATCCTCTATACCACGGCCCCGGCCGTGTCGGTTTTTGCAAAAACCAACCTGCTTAAGACAGTCAGCGACCGCCCCTATGACGAAATGCCTGCCTGGTTCAAAAACTGGGAGAAAACGGGATTGCTGGTCTTCGAGGATAAAAACGCTGACGGCCGGGTACAGTATGTGGCCGGGGAGTCCAACGAACTGGTTGTAGACCGGGACATTATGGTGCTGGCCAACCCGGAAATTGCCGCCCTGCCTGCCTGGGTAATCGCCCTGGTGGCCGCCGGCGGATTGGCTGCCGCACTTTCCACTGCTGCGGGCCTGTTGCTGGTCATCAGTTCCTCGATTTCCCACGACCTGATCAAGAATGTTTTCCGCCCCGATATCACCGAAAAGCAGGAACTCTGGCTGGCCCGGGGAGCTGCTACGGTAGCTGTGGTCATTGCCGGGTATTTCGGGATCAACCCTCCGGACTTTGTCGCAGCCGTGGTGGCCCTGGCCTTTGGCCTGGCTGCCGCATCCTTTTTTCCGGCCATCCTCCTGGGCATATTCTACAAACGGATGAACAGTAAGGGAGCCGTTTCGGGTATGGTTGTGGGCATTTCCCTCATGCTGTTTTATATGCTGAAATTCAAATTCGGAATCTTTGACGGGGGGAAAGAGGCGGTGGATGCCCTGGAGGGCCAGTGGTGGTTCGGGGTTTCCCCGGAAGGCTTTGGTTCCCTGGCCATGGTGGCCAATTTTGCCACGGCCCTGCTGGTGAATGCCTTTACGGCACCGCCCCCGCAGGATGTCCAGGACCTGGTGGAGAATATTCGTACCCCGGAGGGCGCCCCGCCTGCCGGCGGACACTGATACCCCGGGCCAGTTTCCAATCTTTTGCTACCTTTAAACCCCGCCGGTTTCTTCGCGGGACGAACTAAATAAACACCATGAGTAACTACCATATCAAACACCTGGAAGAGTATTTCCAGGTGTACCGCAAATCGGTCCGGGACCCGGAAGCCTTTTGGGAAGAAATCGCCGAAGAGCACTTTGTCTGGCGAAAGAAGTGGGACCGGGTACTGCGCTGGGATTTCAAAAAACCGGAAGTAGCCTGGTTCGAAGGGGCCCGGCTGAATATTACCGAAAACTGCCTGGACCGCCACCTGCCTGTCCGGGGCGATAAAACCGCCATACTTTTCGAGCCCAACGACCCGTCCGGGGAGGCCGAGCACATCACCTATAAGGAACTCCACGAACGCGTTTGCCGGATGGCGAACGTTCTGAAGGAACACGGCGCTAAGAAGGGCGACCGGATCTGTATCTACCTTCCGATGATCCCGGAACTGGCCGTCGCCGTACTGGCCTGTGCGCGGATCGGGGCCATCCACTCCGTGGTTTTTGCCGGTTTCTCCTCCAATGCGCTGGCTACCCGTATCAACGACAGCGACTGCAAACTCGTCATCACCTCCGACGGTTCCTACCGGGGTGCAAAAACCCTCAACCTGAAGCATATCGTGGATACGGCCCTGGAAGATTGCCCGGGGGTTCAGAACGTACTTGTGGCCCGGCGTACCGGGGAAGAGGTAGCCATGAAAGACGGCCGGGACAAGTGGTTGCAACCCCTGCTGGACGAGGCGTATGCGGATTGCATGGCCGAGATCATGGATGCGGAAGACCCGCTCTTTATCCTGTACACCTCCGGTTCTACCGGCAAACCCAAGGGGATGGTGCACAGTTGCGGGGGGTATATGGTCTACACGGCCTATACATTTAAGAATATTTTCCAGTACCGGGAACAGGACGTGTACTGGTGTACCGCGGATATCGGCTGGATTACCGGCCATTCCTACATCGTCTACGGCCCGCTGGCCAACGGGGCCACCACCGTCATGTTTGAGGGGGTGCCTTCCTACCCGGACTACGGCCGGTTCTGGGAGGTGGTGGAAAAACACCGGGTAAACCAGTTTTATACGGCACCCACGGCCATCCGCGCCCTTGCCAAGGAAAGCCTGGACTACGTGGAAAAGTACGACCTGTCTTCCCTGAAGGTCCTGGGCTCCGTGGGGGAACCCATCAACGAGGAAGCCTGGCATTGGTACAACAACAACATCGGGCGGAACAAGTGCCCGATTGTGGATACCTGGTGGCAGACCGAAACCGGGGGGATCATGATAAGCCCGATACCGTTCGTTACCCCCACCACGCCTACCTTTGCCACACTGCCTTTTATTGGCATCCAGCCCGCCCTGATGGACGAGGAAGGTAACGAGATCAAGGGGAACCAGGTAAGCGGCCGATTGTGCATCAAGTACCCCTGGCCCTCTATGGCCCGAACCATCTGGGGCAACCACAAACGATACCGGGACACCTATTTCTCGGCCTATTCGGACAAATATTTCACCGGGGACGGCGCCTCCAGGGACGCTGTCGGCTATTACCGGATCACAGGCCGCGTGGACGATGTGATCATCGTAAGTGGCCATAACCTGGGCACTGCGCCCATCGAGGACAGCATCAACGAACACCCGGCCGTGGCCGAATCGGCCATTGTGGGCTTTCCCCACGACGTCAAGGGCAATGCGCTCTACGGGTTTGTCATCCTCAAGGAAACCGGGGAGTCCCGGAACCGGGAAAACCTGCACAAGGAAATCAACCAGCAAATCACCGAACAGATCGGCCCGATTGCCAAGCTCGACAAGATCCAGTTTGTCCCCGGCCTGCCCAAGACCCGGAGCGGGAAGATCATGCGGCGCATCCTACGGAAGATCGCCGCGGGGCAGACCGACGACCTGGGGGATATCAGCACGCTGCTGAACCCGGAAGTCGTCCAGGAGATCATCGACCAGGCAGAAGTATAGCAGCCATGCGGCCCAATGTCGCAGGAATGCTTAGTTTTGCAAAAAATTCACACCGCCCGGCAGTCCCACCAGCCCCCGCGGGATACCATCCGGTCGCGTAGCTCAGCTGGATAGAGCATCTGCCTTCTAAGCAGACGGTCGCAGGTTCGAATCCTGCCGCGATCACCTGAAAATCAAGACTTTAAAGATTAAATTCTTTAGGGTCTTTTTTATTTGCACTCAATTTGCACTCAATATTTGGTGTAATATGGTCTAAAATAGGCTGATTTGAGCCTCTTTCTTAGGATAAAAGACCCCAATTATTACAAATGGGTTAGGAGCGTTCATCATATGATACTTTTTTGTGGTACCCACAAAGAAATATAGATCCTTTTGATTAATGAACTCATCTTCAAATCGTTGCTTTACCTTCTTAAGAGCCTCAGCCTCGTTACCCTCAGCTTGTTTTAAGCAATTCCAGTAAAGTGCTCCTATTTCCCAATCTTCAATCATTAACCGTCGCTTTTTTCCTGTTTCATCTTTAAAATGATAATAGAATTTATAGGGTAATTTGGGAATCATGGTTTCAGGAGACTGTGCTTCAGCAAATAAATCACCTTGCTTTCTTAGTTCCACCCATTCATCTTTCCAATCCCTATCATCTGTTACGATTTCAACCTTTATAACTTCTTTTGGTTTGAAAGTGGCTAGGGATTTATAATTTGGCTTTTTTGATTCTTCTATTAGAGTTTCAAAGTTTGTATAAACATTTTTAAGGCACGCTTCTTTTCGTTTGAACCAATTTCCTTTTGTATC
>CAXQQM010000084.1:0-12446 GCA_964226055.1 Robiginitalea sp.
TTTTTTTTTGATGTTGGGTCAGGGAGGCCAGTTTCATCAGGCAGAGTTCCACCAACAGGCGGTGGTTCTTGCTGGTTTTGTAGTCCAGGTCGCACTGGTTGGCCAGGTCCAGGGCGGCGAGCAGGAAATCCCCGCTGCAGTGGCCGGCTTGCTCCAGGTAGCGCTGGCGGACGCTTTCGCTCGTTTCCAGCAAGGCAACCGTTTCTTGGCTGGTACAGACCATTAAATCCCGGAAATGGGAGGCCAGCCCGTTGATGTAATGGTGGCCTTCAAACCCCTGGGCCAGGATTTCATTGAAATAGACGAGCAGGGCGGGGATATCGCCTTTCAGGATGTGGTCGGTGCTTTCAAAATACACATCCACATCCAGGACGTTCAGGTTTTCCGCCACGGCTTTGCGGGTGAGTTTGTTACCGGCAAAGCTCACTACCCGGTCGAAAATGGATAGCGCATCCCGCATGGCCCCGTCTGCTTTTTGGGCGATCATATGGAGCGCTTCCTCGTCTGCGTCAATACCTTGTTGATCCGCAATATACTTCAGGTAGGCCGCAGCATCCCCCACGGTGATCCGCCGGAAATCGAAAATCTGGCAACGCGAGAGGATCGTCGGGATGATTTTGTGTTTCTCGGTAGTCGCCAGGATAAAGATCGCGTGGCGGGGCGGCTCTTCGAGGGTTTTCAAAAAGGCATTAAAGGCAGCCTGGGAGAGCATGTGGACCTCATCGATGATATACACCTTGTACTTTCCCACCTGGGGCGGAATCCGCACCTGGTCGATCAGGTTCCGGATATCGTCCACGGAATTGTTGGAGGCCGCGTCCAGTTCAAAGATGTTGAAGGCAAAATCCTCCCCGTCACGCTGGTTCCCGTCCTCGTTGATTTTTTTAGCCAGGATCCTGGCACAGGTGGTTTTGCCAACCCCGCGGGGCCCGCAGAATAAAAGCGCCTGTGCCAGATGGTCGTTTTCAATCGCGTTCAGCAGCGTACGGGTGATGGCTTGCTGGCCCACCACGTCCTCAAATTGCTGGGGTCTGTACTTCCGGGCTGATACGATAAATGGTTCCATTCGAATTGGGCGGAAGGCCGGGGTATTCCGGCTCGGTACCGCATTGACACAAATATAGGGATCGGGTGCTTAATTCAATAATTCCCGGGGGGTTGCCCCCCGGTTTTTATTAACAAATGCGGTATCTTTGTCGGCGAGCAGGCCGGCTTATCGCCCCTTGCGGATGCAGGGAGAGGAAAGTCCGGACACCAGAGTGCAGCATCGCGGGTAATACCCGTCCCCCGACGGGCACTGCCCGGTCGGGGAGGACCAGTGCAACAGAAAGGATGTACAGTTCGGCTGTAGTGAAATCATGTAAACTCTATGCGGTGAAACGCCATGTAGGCCAGCGACCGAGGGCGGCACGTCCGAGTTGGCGGGTAGGCGGATCGAACCCGGGGGTAACCCCGGGTCCAGATAAATGATAAGCGCCCCGGGCAACCGGGGAGACAGAATCCGGCTTACAGGCCTGCTTTTTTATATTCCCCTGAAAAAACTAAAAACCGTGCCCCCGTATCGGCGGGCCTGCTCAAACGCGCCTATGTGGGACAAGTCGGTTTCCCGCGTATGTTCCAGGACCAGCAGGCCGTCCGGGTTGAGCAGCTGCCGGCCCATTACTTCCTCCACCAGTTCTTCCAATTTCCCGGGATCCATGTCGTAAGGCGGGTCTGCGAAAACCAGGTCGAACTTCAGGGCAGTTTCCCGAAGGTACGCCATGCAGTCCGACCGAACAGCCAGAATGGGCATATCCAATTCCCCGGCCGTTTTTCGGATAAAGGCCACGCAGCCCGCATTCGCATCGACGGCGGTAATGGATTCCCCGCCCCGGGAGGCGCATTCATAGCTGATGTTCCCCGTACCGGCATAGAGGTCCAGTACATGGGCCCGCGGCCAGTCCATTTCTGCAGCCAGGATGTTAAAAAGGGCCTCTTTGGCCCGGTCGGTTGTGGGGCGGACAGGTAGTTTTCGCGGGGCCCGGATCCGCCGGCCCCGGTGCATTCCAGAGATAATCCGGATCATAGTGAATTGATCAGGGTGAAATCGATGCCATCTTCAGAACCCTCCGGGGCGTAGGGCTCCCCGGAAGGCATGAAAATGGAAATGTTTTCGATGTAACTGGCGGCCAGTTCGTAGGTGGTATCCCCCGCTTCGACCTCGCCCAGGAAACGGAGTTTTACAGACGCAGTGTCCAGCCCGAGTTGCTCCATCGCGAAGAGGAGGTAGTACATGATATCCTCTTCCGTCCCGACAGAAAAACTGTTGAAATACTGCAGCTTCTTCCCGGAGAATACCGCCAGGTCCATCTGTCCCTCTGCCAGGTGCACGTAACAGGTTTCCCCTGTGCCGTTGGCGGGAAGTTTCACCAGGGTTTCCAGCAATACCGTGGCCGTATGTTTGAATTCAAATTCCCCGAAGAGGTCGTAGAGATAGTTATTTACATTGGCAAAAGGCACATAGACATTGATGGCGTCCAGCCCTTCGATGGTGTCGTAATCCAGGTGGTCTGTGGGGAGGATTTTGGCGTTGAACTTCAGGTAATTCGCCAGGTCGTCCCGACTGAACAGGGCCTGGGGGACCAGGCTGAACAACGCATTGCGGTGGATGGCAACCACCTCGGAGAACCGGTACTCCAAAACCCCGTTTACCCGCAGGCTTTCCCGCAGTTCCCGTTGCAGGTCATACGGGCTGAGCTCCTGGTTAAAACGCAGGGAATGGCTAACCGCCAGGCGTTTCCCGATAGTATCCAGGATACAAAAAGAAAGTCCATTCAGGCTAACCTGAATGGACAATTTGTAAAAACTATCTTCTTGTTGGTCCAGCCTGTTATTGTTGTTCTCCTTTTTTGTCATAAATAGGGGGCCAGTTTCCGCTGGTACTCACCTTGGAAAGGGATCCAACCGTGATTTCAGGTCCGTTAACCTCTTCGACGCTCACCTGGGATTTTTCCCGGGCCACCAGGTCCTGGGGCTGGTCGTGCAAAACGATCTCCTTATCTACCTTAGCTTCGAAAACCGGGGCGCGATAGCCACTTTGCTCGAGCATATCTGCCTTCATGGTAAACTGTTGGTTATTCGGGGCATAAGGCACATTCATCATCGTCTTGTACCGGTCGCCCCCTTTGAAGAGGGAATCCCTTACAGAAACATACCCCAGGGTATCGATGATCTTGACCTCGCGCAGCATATCGATCTGGTAGGTCTCGTCGAATTCCATATAAGAGGAATCCCGCTGGGTGGTGATTACATACTGGCCCGTATCGACAAACTTGATCAGGCTTTCGAAATCATTGGCATAGCGCCGGTTGACGGATTTATACGCCTCCTGGGCATTCCGGATATCCTTAAGCTTATTGATAACTTCAGTATAGCGTTCCTGTTTGATTTCTGCGAACTCAATGGGGCCGGTTACTGAGCGGTATATCAGGTACCCCAGTATGATACAAACAATCCAAAGAACAATCTGAAGTATGGTTTTCATTTTTGTAAGGTATTATTTTGATTTAGCGGTTAACGACAAATCTACGATTTTTTTTTAATCACAAAAGGGTTCCCGGTAAAAAGGTCCGTATCTTTAGCAGCCTATGGAATCCCTTACCGCCCCCGTATTTTACAGGCTTTTAGAGGAAAAATTCCCCCACGAACCCACCCGGAACCAGGCGCTTGCCCTCCGGCAGCTTTCGGACTTTATCATCGGCTCGGAAACCGACAGGATATTCCTGCTGAAAGGCTATGCCGGGACCGGGAAGACCACCTTGCTGGGGACGCTGATCACCAACCTGTGGCGCAGCAAGAAAAAGGCCGTGCTGATGGCCCCGACCGGACGTGCCGCCAAGGTCATGTCCACGTATACGAACTCCCGGGCCTACACGGTCCACCGGCAGATTTACGTCCCCCGGAAGGAGCGGTCCGGCGGGGTGCGTTTTACCCTGGCCCCGAACCGTCACCGCAATACCATTTTCATCGTGGACGAGGCGTCCATGATCCCGGATGCCCCGGTTTCCACGGCCAAGGGATCCGAGCGCTCCCTGCTGGACGACCTGATGCAATACGTCTATTCCGGTTTCCGCTGCCAGTTGGTGCTGATTGGCGATACGGCCCAGTTGCCGCCGGTAAAGCTGAGCCTCAGCCCGGCACTCCAGGCGACGACCCTGGAACTAAACTACGATAAAACGGTCATCGAACTCGAATTGGACGAGGTGGTGCGACAGACCCGGGATTCGGGTATCCTGATGAATGCCACCGAACTCCGGGAAGCGCTTTCGATGGATCCGGTGGGGTCGTTCCGTTTTTCCCTGGACGGCTTTGAGGATATTGTCCGCCTGACGGACGGATATGAGATCCAGGATGCCATCAACCGGGCCTTTGACGAAGGGGGGAAGGAGGAGACCGCAGTCATCGTACGCTCCAACAAACGGGCCAACCTCTATAACGAAAACATCCGGAGCCGGCTGCTGTTTTTGGAGAATGAACTGGCCACCGGCGATTATATGATGGTGGTCAAGAACAACTATTTCTGGCTGAAAAGTACCTCGGAAGCCGGGTTTATCGCCAACGGCGACATCATTGAGGTACTGGAAATCTTTTCCATCAAAGACCTGTACGGATTCCGCTTTGCCGAGGTGAAAGTGCGTATGGTGGATTACCCGGGGCAAAAACCCTTTGAAACCGTTTTGCTGCTCGACACGATCAAAGCGGAAAGCCCGGCACTGTCCTACGAGGACGGGAACCGGCTCTATCAGGAGGTCATGCAGGATTACGCCGGGGAGACTTCTTCGTACAAGAAGTTCCTGAGCGTCAAGAATAACCCGTTTTTCAATGCCTTGCAGGTTAAATTCTCCTATGCGATTACCTGCCATAAATCCCAGGGGGGGCAGTGGGAAACCGTATTCGTGGAACAGCCATACCTCCGCGGCGACCCGGACCGGGAATACCTGCGCTGGCTCTACACAGCGGTTACCCGGGCCCGCACAAAACTGTATCTCATCGGCTTCAGCAACGATTTTTTTGTCAATGGCGAATAACGTATTTTAGGGCTCTTAGCCCCTGAATGCGATGAGTGGAGAGACCATAATCAGTATTTTTCTCGGAATAGGCCTGGCGGCATCCACCGGCTTCCGGGTTTTCCTGCCGCTGTTTGCCCTGAGCCTGGCTTCCTATAACGGCCTCTGGGATCTCAATGATAACTGGGAGTGGATCGGCAGCCTGGCGGCGCTCATCACCCTGGGGGTGGCAACCCTTGCAGAACTTTTTGCCTATTTTATTCCCTGGGTGGACAACGCCCTGGATGCCCTGGCAGTACCCCTTGCGGCCCTGGCGGGGACTGCCGTGGTAGTCTCCACGGTCACCGGGGTGGACCCAGTAATCACCTGGTCGCTGGCCATCATCGCAGGGGGTGGTACGGCTACGGCCATTAAAGGCGCAGCTGCCGGGAGCCGCATGGCGTCCTCCCTTACCACCGGTGGGCTGGCCAACCCGGCTGTTGCAGCTGTTGAGACGGGGACGGCTACCGTACTGAGCGTCGCTTCCCTGCTGGCCCCTGTAATAGGGGCCGTCCTGGTGATTGCCATCCTGGCTTTCGTCTTCAGGATCTACCGCAAGCTGCGGCCTAAAATAAAGCGATAAACGGGCAAATTAGCGTACATTTGTTGCCCTTAAAAAACAACATCAACCTGTGAAGGTAGTAGCCCTGATACCCGCCCGATACGGCGCCTCCCGCTTCCCTGGCAAGCTCATGAAAGACCTGGCCGGCAAGCCGGTAATTGTCCGCACATACGAGGCTGCGGTACGTACGGGGTTGTTCGATCAGGTGGTGGTGGTTACCGACAGCGAGGAAATCGGCCAGGCCGTTCGCGATGCCGGGGGCTCCGTGATCATGAGCCGGGAGACGCATGAAACCGGCAGCGACCGGATTGCAGAAGCCGTCGAGGATCTCGATGTGGATATCGCCGTAAACGTACAGGGGGATGAACCTTTTATCGAAGGGGAAAGCCTGGCCAAACTCCTGGAGGTTTTCCGGGACGACCCGGAAAAGACCATCGACCTGGCATCGCTGATGACCGAGATTACGGACCCGGAGGAAATCGCCAACCCGAATACCGTCAAGGTGATTACCGACCACCGGGGCTTTGCCTTGTATTTTTCGCGGGCCCTGATCCCTTTCCAGCGCGCCGAGGAACCCCGGGCCACCTATTATAAGCACAAAGGCGTGTATGCTTTTCGCAAACAGGCCCTGCTGGATTTCAGGCGGTTGCCCATGCAGTCCCTGGAAGCCGTTGAAAAAATTGAAGCCATCCGCTACCTGGAGTACGGGAAGCGGATCAAAATGGTGCAGACCCGGGTTACCGGAATTGAGATCGATACCCCGGAAGACCTCGAAAAGGCAAAGGCAGCATGGACTTGAATTTCAGTAACATCACAACCATCGGCTTCGATGCCGATGACACCCTGTGGGTGAATGAAACGTATTTCCGGGAAGCGGAAGAGGCGTTTGCCGGCATGCTAGAGGAATTCGAGACCCGCAATACGATCGACCAGGAGCTTTTCAAAATGGAAATGCGCAACCTGGACCTCTACGGTTATGGGATCAAGGGGTTCATGCTTTCGATGATAGAATCGGCCCTGGAATTGTCGAACAACCGGGTGTCCCAGGCGATTCTTTCCAGGATCCTGGACCTGGGGAAAGACATGATATCCCATCCCCTGGAGTTACTGCAGGACGTGCAGGAGGTGCTCAAAGCCCTGCACGGAAATTACAGGCTGCTGGTGCTGACCAAGGGCGATTTACTGGACCAGGAGCGCAAACTCGAAAAGTCCGGCCTGATGCAGTATTTCCACCACGTGGAAGTATTGAGCGACAAGAAGCCGGGGAATTACAGCAGGCTGCTCGAGCACCTCGAAATCGATATCTCGGAGTTCCTGATGGTAGGGAATTCCCTGAAGTCGGATGTTTTACCTATACTGGAACTGGGGGGCCGGGCCGTACACGTGCCATTCCATACCACTTGGGCCCATGAAGAAGTGGATCCCGCGGACCATGCGGACCAGCACCTGACCCTGTCCCGGCTCAACGAGCTGTTGAATTATTTAAATTGAAGGAATGAAAGTGGAAGGACAACCTACCAACGTCAAGGCGGCACTTGCCGGCACAAAATACCGGAATTTTCCGATGGTGCCCCGGGTGATATACGGCAAAGGCAGCTTTGATCAATTGGGTGATATTCTGATGCCGCGACGCAAACACGCGGAGGCACCTGTAATCTTCCTGGTGGACGACGTATTCGAGGATTCCCCCCTGATGGGACGGATCCCCCTCTTATTTGAAGACCAGATCATCCTGATTTCCGCCGACGAGGAGCCGAAAACCGGGCAGGTGGATGCCCTGGTGGCGCAAATACGGGACAGTTTTCCATCGACGCCCTCGGGAATAGTCGGTATCGGGGGTGGCACGCTGCTGGACCTGGCCAAGGCGGTTGCCATCATGTTGAACAACCCGGGCAAGACATCCCGCTACCAGGGATGGGACCTGGTAGCCAAGCCGGCGGTATACCATGTGGGAATCCCCACGCTTAGCGGTACGGGCGCCGAGGTCTCCCGCACAGCCGTCCTGCTCGGTCCCGACCGGAAGCTCGGCATCAATTCGGATTATACGACATTCGACCAGGTGGTACTGGACCCGGACCTGACCCGCGACGCCCCCCGGGAGCAGTGGTTCTTTACCGGGATGGACTGCTATATCCATTGCGTGGAGTCCCTTAATGGGACCTACCTGAACGCCTTCAGCCAGAGCTATGGGGAAAAGGCGCTGGAATTGTGCGAGGAGGTATTCCTCGGCGACCTCCCCGAAGACATCGGGCGTGAAAAACTGATGATGGCCTCCTGGCACGGGGGTATGAGCATCGCTTATTCCCAGGTGGGGATTGCACACGCGCTCAGTTACGGACTTTCGTATGTTCTTGGGACGCCCCACGGCCTGGGAAACTGCCTGGTTTTCCGGCACCTGGGGGATTATTACCCGGAAGGCGTCTGCCAGTTTGAAAAAATGCTGGAGAAAAACGGGATAGAACTGCCCGAAGGGGTTTGTTCCGACCTGACGGACCACGACCTGGAGACGATGGTCCAGGTGGCCCTGGGGATGGCACCGCTTTGGGAAAACGCCCTGGGCCCCGACTGGGAGTCCCGGGTATCCCCGGAACTCATCGCCGGGATATACCGCAAAATCTAAATACGGGCCTGCGGGCCGCCATGCGCGCCATAGCAAGAATCATTTACGAAAGAATCCTCGGTTGGAAATTGGTGGGGGAATTCCCCCAACTCGATAAATATGTGGTGGCTGTAGCTCCGCATACGAGCAACTGGGACTTCCTCATCGGGTTGCTGGTACGGACCCTGAGCGGGGTGCGGATCAATTATATCGGAAAGAAATCACTTTTCCGCCCGCCCTTCGGCTGGTTCTTCCGCTACACGGGCGGTGCCCCCGTAGACCGCCGGAGGAACGCGGATACGGTCCGGGCTATTGCTGCCCTCTTTCGGGAGCGAACCGAGTTCCGGCTGGGCCTCTCTCCGGAAGGGACGCGCAAACCGGTCCCCGCCTGGCGGACCGGGTTTTATTACATCGCCATGGAGGCCGGGGTCCCAATCGTATTTGCCGCCCTGGATTACGGGAAAAAGAAGGTCCGGCTCTCCGAACCTTTCTATCCGACAGGGCAATACGCCGAAGACCTGATAACGTACCACGCCTTTTTCCGGGGTGTCCGGGGGAAAAACCCGGAATCCGGGTACCCCGTTTAAAATTTCCGAGGGAAGCCCCTTACATCCCATGTGACTCAGCGAAGTTTTTGTGTCGTTCATCGATAGTTTGCATTTCATCGATGGTTATAAGAATGCTTTTCTTAATCTTTGACCGAAGCCAACCAACAAGATTTTGCTTCACCCGGCGGGTTTTCGCCAGCCGTTTTACATTTTTTACGTTCCCCCGTATTAGTATTTGGAAGTCACCCCACAACGCTTCCAGGCCTACCTTCTTATGCATTGGTGCAACGAGAGCACTTTTGCCTATGAAACAATTCTACTCCCGGAACACCGGCGGGGTTTCCCCTTCGTGTTCCATCCCGGATTACCTGTATGCGCGCTTAGCGGCAGGCCGGCGGGTATTTTCCCCAGGGGGAATGCCGCGGGGCTGTTTTGCGGGAAAGAATGCTCTTTGGTTGCCAGAAAGGAATCGAATTCATTCTCATCCCACAAACCGCTCCCATTATGGAAAATGTAGTTAAGCTACGCCAACGCCTTGCACGTGTAATCGAGATCATTACCCACGGCAAACTCCGGAAACAAACCGTTCCGGCAAAAATTCAATCGACACCCGCATGGAACCGGAAGGCACCGACTTTCTGGTTGTTCATTCTAGCCCTGGTAGGACTTGGATTCCTGAGTCCGGTCCGGTCCCAGGCGGACCTCGTCGTCAACCCGGCCTCCTCCGATGTGGAAGTGAGCGATACCTTCACCCTGACCGTAGCCATTGAGTCCAGCGGACAGGCGTATGCAGGCGCGGGGTTTTATGTGCAATTCGATCCTGCCATCCTACAGGTCAACAGCGCCACCCAATCCCCGGGAAGCGCACTTAATATTGGACTGGATGGTCCGGATGTCGACAATACGGCTGGGACGGTATATTTTCAGGCGGGTACTATTTCCAGCGCCCCCACGACCGGCACCAACGTCCTGGACATCGTCTTTGAGGCCATTGCCGGGGGGCAATCCTTGATCGATTTTTTCGACCCGGATCCGAGTGACCAATCGGTTTTCCCGACGATTTCCTACCAGGGCGGGAGCGTCCTGGGAACGGCTACGGGGGCAACGGTGAATGTGGGAACCGCCAATCAAAACCCGATTGCCGATTTTACCATCGCGCCCAATCCAGCCAATACCAACCAGGTAATTGATTTTACGAGTACTTCCACCGATGCGGATGGGAGTATTGCCAATTACAGCTGGAACTTCGGGGACGGGAGCCCCGTGGTTTCAGGGGCCACCGAGACTGCGCCCCAACACAGCTATACCCTTTCCGGCACCTACCAGGTCATGTTGACCGTTACGGACGACCTTGGGGGCATGGATATGATTACCAAACAAGTGCAGATCCTTGAAACTGGCCCGACGCAATATACGATTACGGCATCGGCCGGAGCAGGGGGTAGCATTTCCCCATCCGGCGCTGTAGCCGTCAATGAAGGGGATAACCAGGAGTTTGTATTTACGCCGGACCCTGGGTTTGAGGTTTCCGATGTTGTGGTGAACACAGTATCCCAGGGCCCATTGCCATCCTATCAATTTACGGGTGTTACCGCCGATGCGACAATCAGCGTAAGCTTTGCCGAAATTCCACCTTTCCAGCTGTGTATTGCCGCAGGAAATGATGCCCTTACGGCATTTGGAAGGGATTTTGTCGGTGACCCGAACAATACTCCGCCAACGACTACCCTGTTTTCCAGGACGAATGGGAAGGCCTACAAGGGGTATTCTAGTGCAATCGCGGGAACAACCCCAGGCTCTCCGGAGGAATTATTATTCCAGAAAGAAATTTACGGGGGCGCCGGTGGGACCAACCCATCCTATATCTATGACATCCCTGTCGAAAATGGAAACTACCAGGTAGAACTCTACTTTGCGGAGGTATTTCACCCGGGCCCCAATGGCCGGGTGTTCGATGTATTCCTGGATGGGAACCTGATCCTGGACGAATACGACCTGGTCAACCCAATTAAGGATGGATTGTCCTCCAACCAGACGGCCATCACCAGGACATATAATGTCAATGTTACAGACGGAAATATTTCCGTACAGATTGGCGACGCAACCATTGACAATGGAAAATTGGCCGGAATTTGCATCACTGAAGTGAGCAGTGCCAACCTGCACCCGTTGAGCAACATCGGCCCGGTTACAGTTGATGCCACTGTGCCGGTAGCCCTGGCTTTAGGGATCACCGACCCGGAAAGCGACCCCCTGGATGTAACGCTCCACGGCCTGCCCGCTTCCTTGAGCTTTAATTTTACCACCCAGCAACTCGAAGGCACCCCCCTGGTTGGTGACGTCGGCACCTATACCATCAACGCGATTATTTCGGATGGTACCAACTCCCCGGTAACGGAGGAATTCACCCTGACTGTTAACCCGGCCCCTGGTAATGACCCGCCAACCATCGATGCTATTGCGGATGTCACGGCCAATGAAGGGGATAACATCTCTGTGCCCATCACCATTACAGACGACACAGACCCCTCCGGTTCCATCGAGATATTCGACGTCAGTGCCGGGGGAACCAACCAACCGTTTACCCCAACGACTGCAGTTGCGGTCGGTTCCCTTACGGACAATGGGGGTGGTAGTTATAGCTTTGACTGGACGCCTGCACCCGGTTCCGGTAAATCCTACCTGGCGATTGTTACTGCCGATGACGGGGTTAATCCGCCGGTGTCGGAATCCTTCCGGATTGACGTTGCCCAGCAACTCCAGGATGGCAGTACCATCCTGGCGCGGACATTTAACAACCCGGATCCCTGGTATGGTTCCAATGCACCAGGTGCGGGATATTCAGTTGCTATTGAAGATGGAAATGGAAATCCGATGAATATCGGCTATATCGATAACGGGGATTTTGTAGAATACCTTATCAATGTCCCTGCCCCAGGCGTTTTCGATCTCGAAGTTCAGGCCGCGAAGGGCAATGGGGGTACAACAACTGTCACCTTCTCTGAGAATTCGGGAGGTTCTTTTACCCCTCTTGGCTCGGTTAATGTTATTCAAACTGCATGGCAAACCTATGCAGCCTACACCACCCAGGTGACTTTTGTAAATTCCGGATTACAGACTCTGCGTCTCGATTTTAACGGGGGTGTGAACATCTCAGAATTCAGCTTTACGGCCAATAATGACAATACTCCGCCGGTAGTAGCCATTACCAGTCCAGCTGACGGTATCTACGCAACAACTGATGTGAGCTTGAGTTTTACCGGAACAGCCAATGACCTGGCTGATGGCGACCTCTCTGCAAACCTGAGCTGGGAGTCCGACGTGGACGGCCCGCTGGGTACGGGAGCCTCATTTTCTTCCAGCCTTTCCTTGGGAACCCACGTTATAACCGCTTCGGTTACAGATCTTGACGGATCTGATCCGCAAACGGGTCAGGCTTCAATTACAGTAAATATCATTTCCCCGGCACCGGCATGCGACGTGAGTTTCCGGGTGAACGCGGGAGGCCCGACCGTATTATCTCCCGAGGGTGATTTTGAAGCAGATCAGTCTGTTTCCCAGGCAGGTTCAGATGCTCAGACGGGTACTCCCTCTCCCTATCTGGATCTGACTCCGCCTGCGGTGGACAAATCCGTTGGATCCAATGCGCCCCT
>CAXQQM010000085.1:0-21505 GCA_964226055.1 Robiginitalea sp.
TGTTTGTGCTCGTTGAACTTCTTCATATCCTGAGCGCTGTGTCGTGCGGTTAAAGTGCGCAAAATTAGTGAATTTAGGCGTAAAGACGGCTCCTGTGCCGGCCGAAAATGGATACGGGCCGGAGCGGGGTAGCTGCATCGCATCCAAACCGGTTGCCGCATCGCATCCAAATACGCGCCCGGGACCGTATATAGTAGCAGAAACTAAAAACCATAAAAACATGAAAAAGTTACTGATACCTTTTGCGATAGTTGCCCTGGCCGGGGTGGTGATGACCGGATGCCGGGATACCCCCGAGAAGGCAGGCGAAGCTGCCGAGTCCGTTGGTGAATCCCTGGAACAAGCCGGCGAGAACCTCAAAGAGAACAGCGACGAAATTCGCGAAGGCCTTGAGGACACTATGGATACCATGGAACAAGCCGGTGAGGAGCTGAAGGAAGGTGCCGAAGAGGTTGGCGAAGAGCTGAGGGAAGGCGCACAAAAAGTGGGCGAAGGCATCCAGGAAGCCGGCGAGGAGCTGGAAGATGCGGTGGACGACAACTAATCGGGCGTCGCCCCAGACAAAAATGATTTGAATAACCCCGGGACCTGAAACATCCGGGGTTTTTTTAGAACCGTTTGGACAGTCCGGCAATCACGTTGATGCCGGCAGCTGCGATTCCGGAGGAATACGGCCTGTAGCGCTGGTCGGTGAGGTTCTCTACCGCCAGGGTCAACCGGTAATCGCCCGGGAATGTATAGGATGACCGGAAATTCAGCGTATACCAGGACGGGCTGAATGGATTGCCCCGGCTATCCGACGCGTATATGAAGGTTTTGCTGCGTTCGGAAAATGCCAGGTCCTCGAAGGGCACTTCCCCGTTGTAATTCATGAAGAGAGATGCCTTCAGCGGGTAATTGGTATAGACCAGGTGCAAATCCGCAAAATCGGGGGCGGCGTGGCGCGCGGGCGACTCGCTGCCGTCCTCCTCTTCCTCGGTCCCCTCGGTGATCGTATAGTTGCCCAGCAGGCTCCAGTGCTCCGCCAGGGAGGCGTCGAAACCGAGTTCCAAACCGTATACATAGGCCTTGGCAGCATTCTGTATGGCCTGTACATTGCTGGGCTCCCCGTTGTAGGGAATGGTGCGTTCCCCGTTAAAGGTAAAATCCCGGCGTACCAGGGCGTCCACCAGATAGGTGTAGTAAACGGCTCCCTTGACCACCAGCCGGTCCCGGATATTCTGCCGGACCCCCAATTCACCATTGTAGGCATACTCGGGTTCCAGGTCCGGGTTCGGCACCACCACGGAACCGGGTTCCGAATCAAAAATCTTCCCGATATCGTCGATGTTCGGCGCGCGGAAACCCGTAGATCCGTTCAGGGTGACCTGGGTGTTCCGCCCTGGGAACCAACTGAGCCCAAGGCTGCCGGTGAGTGCCCCGTTATCCAGGTTGGCATCCTCGAATGGAAAGTCGTAATAGGTGGGGTCGAATTCCGCGTCTATCCAGACATGGCTGTAACGCGTTCCGGCCAGCAGTGTGAGGTTGGGCTTGAGCCGGTACGAGCCGTTGACGTAAGCGGCGACGGTTTGCCAGGATGACCCATCCGGGTAGCGGGAAGGGCCGCCCCCGCGCTCGCCGGTCCGTACATTGGTCTCCGATCCTTCGGACCCGATCAAATTCCCGATATACTCAGCACCGTAGTACAGCCGGAGATCGCCGACTTTCCGGGTTTCAAAATCCAGGTTCAGGGAATAGGCGCCCACGCGTTCCCGGGTGGTATACAGGATGTCATCCCCGAAATCCCGCTCGTTGCGGCTTTCTTCAAAAAACTGGTAGGCCGCACTGACCTTCATGCCTTCGTAAAACTTGTTCCCTCCCGTATGGGCCATCCGGAGATTGCCCATAAACCACTTCTGTGGGCCGTAATACCACTCGGCAGAACGCAGGCCGTCCCCTTCGGACTCCGGGCGGATCAGGCGGTCGTACCGCGCAAAGTCGGAGGTTTCGCTGTAATGTACCCCCAGGTTTAAATCCCATTGGCGGGCTGGCTTGAACCGGAATTTCTGCATCAGGCTTACCTGGTCGTACCCGCTGGGCACCTGGCGGAGGGGATTCGGGTTTTCCTCCAGGCGGTCCATCCCCCTTTCGGTGACGACATAGCGGGGCCTCAGGTAGGATTCCGGACCGTGACTGCCCATCCGTAAGTCCCCGAAATGGTTATAGGTAAGGCTCGTGAGCATCCCCCATTTTTCAAACCCGAGGTTTACCCGGCCATGGGCGGTATGTTCTCCGGAGGCGGTGGCAGTCCGGTACTCCAGGCTACCCGCCACCAGCAGGGAGTCCCCGGGGGATAGCAGGGCATCCCGGGTATAGAAGTTCATGACGCCCCCAATGGCATCGCTGCCGTAAATCACGGATCCGGGGCCAAACAACACCTCGGTTTTCCGGATGACGAAGGGGTCGATGGACAGGACGTTCTGCAGGTTACCCCCCCGGAAAATAGCGTTGTTCATCCGCACCCCGTCCACGGCGAGCAGCACCCGGTTGGTGGCGAATCCCCGGATCATGGGGCTTCCCCCGCCGTACTGGCTTTTCTGGACAAACACCTTGCCGGATTGCTGCAGCAGGTCCGCAGCGGTCTGGGGATTCCCGAAAGCCACGTCTGCTGCCCCGATCGTTTCGATCTTCTGGGGCACTTCCCTTTTTTGCTGCTGCCATTTGGAGACGGACATGACCACTTCCTCCAACTGTTCGGCCTGCTGGTTCAGGTATACCCGGTTCCCCTGGTTTTCTATCGCCCTCCGGGTAAGGCTGAGGGGCTGGTAGCCAATGTGCCTGAAAAAGATCCGTTCCCGCGTCCCGAAGCCTGAGATCGGGACCTGTCCCGAGGCGTCCGAGATAGCCGAAGTGGTGCGCTGTGCATTAAACACGGCAACATCGGCAATGGGTTCGCCCGTTTCGCGATCCAGGATGGAAATTTCCTGGGCACCCAAAAACAGCGGTGTCCAGAGAAACAATAGCCATAATGGAATAGGTCGGTTAGGAAAAAACTTCATCGAGTACCGTTAATGAACGTGGTTTTTTGAATCCCTGTAGGTGAATCTCATAATAAAGGATCAGTGCATGCAGCAATTCGCGACGCTGGGCCTGTGTCAATTCAACTGTGTGAATTGCATCAAAATTTGTGCCTAAAATATCCCGGAATGCCGCCAGGTTCGCTTCCGCCAAAACGGGATTCAGGCCGGGCTTGCTGCAAAAGGCCCCTTCGGAGAGGTCAAAATACGGGGCATGGTTGTCCGTTTGGTCCGGGTAGAACCCCAGGTACCGGGTAAGTCCCATCAAAAACCGGATATGGAAATTGGCGATCCGATGGTGCTGGTCGAGCCACTGGAGCGTGTGTTCCAGGTAGCTGAAGAGTTCCGGGTTGGTTTCCTCTTCCCGGATGCTCTCCGAGAGGACCTCGGAAAGGAAAAGGGCCACGGCCCCCTTGCGGATATCGCTGTGGACCGTAGCGTACGGGTAGGCGATCAATGCCTCCCGGAGGTACCCCAGCCTGCCGGGACGCGCCGTTCCGGATACGATCTCCAGTTGGGTCAGGGGCTGGAAAAAGCCGGGCCGCAGCCCGCCCTTCCGCCGCTTGAGGATGCCTTTCAGCATATAGGATTGCCGGCCTGAAGCCTCCGTATACATCCGGACGATCAGGCTGGATTCCCCGTATTTCAGGGAACTCAGGACGATGGCTTTGGTGGCGGTTGGCATGGGCGTGGGTATGGATGCGCAAAGATAGGGAGCCCCTTCCAGAGATAAAATACGCCCCCCCGGCACAGGGCCGGAGAGGCGTTTGTGTTTGCCGATTTCCGGGTCGGGTCAGATCACCCCCTGGGCGAGCATCGCATCGGCCACTTTGACGAAACCGGCGATATTCGCTCCTTTTACATAGTTACAGTATCCATCATCTTCCTTGCCGTACTCAATACAGGAATCGTGGATATCCGACATAATCCCCTTCAGGCGCTGGTCCACCTCTTCGCGGGTCCAGCTGATACGGAGCGAATTCTGGCTCATTTCCAGGCCAGAAGTTGCCACCCCTCCGGCATTCGACGCCTTCCCGGGTGCAAAAAGGATGCGCGCATCGTGGAAGGCGTGGATCGCTTCCGGGGTCGAAGGCATGTTGGCGCCTTCGGCCACACAGATACAGCCGTTCTTAATCAGCGTTTTGGCATCATCACCGTTCAGTTCGTTCGGGGTGGCACACGGCAGGGCTACCTGGCAGGCCACCTGCCAGGGGGCTTCACCCTGGTGGTAACTGGCGCCCGGGTACTTTTTCACATATTCGGAGATGCGGCCGCGCCGGTTGTTCTTTAAATCCATCACCCAGGCGAGTTTTTCGGCATCGATGCCATCCGGATCGTGGATGTGGCCGCCGGAATCCGACAGGGTCACCACCTTGCCGCCGAGTTGCAATACCTTCTCGGCTGCGTACTGCGCTACGTTGCCGGAGCCGGAAACCGCAACCGTCTTGCCCTCGATACTGTCGTTTCGGGTTTCAAGCATGTTCTGTGCAAAATACACCGTGCCATAGCCCGTGGCTTCCGGCCGGATCTTGGAACCTCCCCAGGAAAGCCCCTTCCCGGTGAGGACACCGGTGAATTCATTGCGGATTTTCTTATACATGCCAAAAAGGAAGCCGATTTCCCGGGCCCCCACCCCGATATCCCCGGCAGGGACATCTGTATTCGGCCCGATGTGCCGGCAGAGCTCAGTCATAAAGGAGTGGCAGAAGCGCATCACCTCATCGTCCGACTTACCCTTGGGGTCAAAATCCGACCCCCCTTTGCCCCCGCCCATCGGGAGCGTGGTGAGACTGTTCTTGAATACCTGTTCAAAGGCGAGGAATTTCAGGATGCTGGCGTTCACGGAAGGGTGGAAACGCAGGCCGCCTTTGTATGGTCCGATAGCCGAGTTCATCTGGATTCGGTAGCCGCGGTTCACGTGGATTTCCCCGTCGTCGTCTACCCAGGCTACCCGGAAGGAAATCAACCGCTCGGGTTCCACCATGCGCAGCAAGATGTTCTTCCCGCTGTAAATTTCCTGTTCGGCGATATAGGGAATGACCGTTTCGGCTACTTCCTGTACGGCCTGGATGAATTCGGGTTCGTGCCCGTTCCGGGAGGTAACCTCCTCCATAAAGGCATCGATTTTGTCTTTATAGTCAGCCATAAAATTTATTTCTGAGATTATTGAATCAAAAATATACGCGCAAAATTATGGGTTTTTCATAATCTGACCCATATATTTTTATAAAATCGTCAATCGAATTGCGCCACAGCGGCTTCAATTGCAAATCTTTCAATCCCGATTCATGGCCTCCAGTGCCCTTTCCAGATCCTCCGTCAGGTCCGCAGCATCCTCGATCCCCACGCTGAGCCGGATCAGGGAGTCGGTTACCCCGCTTTTCTCGCGTTCCTCCTTGGGGATACTCGCATGGGTCATACTGGCCGGGTGACCCGCCAGGCTCTCCACCCCACCCAGCGACTCCGCCAGGGTAAAAACCCGGAGGTTTTCCACAATCCGGACCGCATCCTCAAAACGGGCTCCCCGGGGCACAAAGGAAATCATCCCACCGAACCCGGACATCTGCCTGGCGGCAATTTCATGGTTCGGGTGGTCCGGGAATCCCGGCCAGTAGACCCGTTCCACCCCGGGGTGGCCGGCCAGGAACTCGGCCACAGCCCGGCCGTTCTCACAGTGGCGCTGCATGCGCACATGCAGGGTCTTGATGCCCCGCAAAACCAGGAAACTGTCCATCGGGCCGCAGACGGCGCCGCTGGCATTCTGGATAAAATACAACCGGTCCGCAAGTTCCTTGTCGTTGACCACCAGGCCCCCGGCCACCACATCGCTATGACCGCCCAGGTATTTGGTGGCGGAATGCATGACGATATCCGCCCCGAGTTCCAGCGGGCGCTGCAAATAGGGGGTGGCAAAGGTATTGTCCACCGCCAGGAGGACGTCCCGGGAACGGCAGCTTTCCGCCACGGCGGCGATATCGATCACCTGCATCATCGGATTGGTCGGGGTTTCCACCCAAACCAAACGGGTTTCAGGCCCGATGGCCGAAGCGACGGCTTCGGCATCCTGCATACCCAGGAAACGAAAGCGGATTCCCAACGGCTCGAATACCTGGCGGAACAACCGGTAACTGCCCCCATACAGGTCGTTGGTGGCCAGGACTTCGTCCCCGGGTTTCAAAAGTTTCACCACGGCATCCATGGCCGCCAGGCCGCTGGCAAAAGCCAACCCGTACCGGCCGTATTCGATACTCGCCAAAGATTCCTCCAGGGCGTGGCGCGTCGGGTTGCCGCTTCGGGAATACTCGTAACCCTGGTGCTGTCCGGGAGAGGATTGCGCATACGTGGAAGTCTGGTAAATAGGCGGCATTACCGCACCGTAGGCTTTATCGGGGTGCTGTCCGCCGTGGATGGTTCGCGAATTGAAACGAATGTCTTTTTTCATGGGTTTCTGGCTCTTGAGGCAAAACTAGCACTATCTGCCAGCGAAAACAACTGTGTCCGGCTGCGAATGGTTCGTTAACGATGGGGAAATCGTATTTTTGTGGGATCAACCGGAATGCCGATATGAAAATAACCCTCCCCCCGATGCCGGGAAGGCCTGTCCGCCTGCTTGCCCGGGCAATTGCAGTCCTCTGTTTCACGCTAGTCCCCTCCGGATGTGAGGAGACCGAAACACTCGGATTTACCGCCCGGGAATACCTCGGACAGGTTTGCGGGGACTGTCCATCGGTCCGGGTGTACGTGCCGGAAGCCTCCGAGGAAAAAGCCCTGGGCAGGGCCGTTAACCGGAGTGTACGGGAAGAGGTTATCGAATGGCTGGACTATGACGAAGTTGCCGGGGCCAGCGATATCCCCGAGGCCATCCGGGCATTCGGGGCCGGCTACCGGAACCTCAGGGAGCAATTCCCCGACGAGGCCATTGGGTGGGAGGCAACCGTGGAAGGCGTCATCGCTTTTGAAAGCGACGAACTGTTAAGCCTGAAACTCGACGGGTACATCTTTACCGGTGGAGCCCATGGATTTACCCGTACACAGTACCTGAATTTTGACAAGAAGGCCGCCCGGGAGCTCGACAACCGGGAGCTATTCCGGAACCTGCCCGGTTTGGAAACCCTGGCGGAAGCCGCTTTCCGGAAATCCCAGGGAATCGCACCCGGGGCTGACATCAACAGTACGGGCTTTATGTTCGAGGACAACGAGTTCCGCCTGCCGGATACCATCGGCTTTGAACCGGAAGGACTCGTGTTGTTGTACAATCCCTATGAAGTGGCCTCCTATGCAGACGGGCCGGTACGCGTGCTGATCCCCTATGCGGATGCGAACCCCTATCTGGCCCTTTCCGCTGGCATGCAGCCACCTGCCTGACGGGGCGTATTGCGATATAGATTTGTTGTAGCGATCGATTTGAACCAGTACCGATGAATAAAATCTACTACCTGAGTACCTGCGATACCTGTAAAAGAATCCTCCGTGAGCTCAACCCACCGGAAACAGTGGTTTTACAGGATATCAAAACCGAACCGATTACCGAATCGCAGCTGGCGGAGCTCCGCCGGGCCGCAGGCAGCTATGAAGCGCTTTTCAGCAAGCGCGCCCGCCTGTACCGGGAGCGCAACCTGAAGGAAGCCCAGCTCGGGGAATCGGATTACCGCGACCTGATCCTGGAACACTATACCTTCCTGAAGCGGCCCGTTATCCTGGCCGGCAACCGGATCTTTACAGGCAACTCGGCTAAAACCACCGCTGCTGCTGCCCAAGCCCTCCACCCTTGAGCCAGCGGACGCTGGCCATATGGGCGGCCATCGGGGCCACGACCATCTACGCCCTGAACCACACCATCGCAAAGGGGGTCATGCCGCACTATGTACAACCATTTGCCTTTATCCTGCTGCGGGTGTCCGGGGCCGCTGCTCTTTTCTGGATGATTTCCCTTGCAGGCCCCCGGCAGTCAATCGAGAAGCGGGACTGGGGACGTTTGTTGCTCTGCGCCGTTCTCGGGATGGTTATCAACATGCTCGTATTTTTCAAAGGGCTGGAGCTTTCGACCCCTGTGAACAGTTCCGTCCTGGTAACGGTGACCCCGATTATCGTGGCGATCTTTTCGTATTTCCTCATCCGCGAACGGCTGACACGCCTCAGGGGCCTGGGGATCCTCCTCGGGCTCGCCGGGGCCCTGGCCCTGATCTTCCTGAATAAAACCACCGGGATGAATGCCCCGAACATCCCCCTCGGGAATTTCCTGTTCATCGTCAATGCGAGCAGCTACGGCCTCTACCTGATCCTCGCCAAGAAACTCATCGAGAAATACCACCCTTTTGTATTGATGCGCTGGTTGTTTACCCTGGCGGTTTTTATCAACCTGCCCATTACGCTTCCCGAATTCCTGGAAATCCACTGGCCGTCCATCCCGGCCTGGGGGCTTGCCTCCATCGCATTTGTCGTAGTTGGCACCACCTTCCTGACCTACCTGTTTAATGTATTTGCCCTGACGCAGCTCAAGGCTTCCACGGTCAGTGCCTTTATCTACGGGCAGCCTGTAATCGGCATTGCGTTTGCGCTGCTTACAGGCAAGGATACGCTGAGCCCTTTGGACGTGCTGGCCATGCTGCTCGTAATGGGCGGGGTGTACCTGGTGAGCAGGCGTACTATTCCAAGTCCCTGACAGGTACGGCGTGGCGGCGCGTATCGGCCCGGGTGAGTTCCCTGTAACCTTCTGCCTTTTCCGTGCGACTGAGTGCATCCAGGTACTTCTGGGGCAGGCCGGTGAGCTTCCGTCGGTGCAAATCGATCCAACCCCCCATCATCTTGCAATGTGCCAGGTGCTTACCCCGATGGTCATAGAAGTTGTGGTGGAATTCAAAAAACATCCCGTCCCGGCTCAGACCGGCCACCTCCACGGAGACCTTCACCCCGGTTCCGGGCAATACTTCCCGCAGGTAGTGCATATGTTCGAAAAAGACCACCGGGCCCAGGTTCTGCTCCACCATTTCGGGGAGGTCCAGGCCGGATTCGATCAGGAAAGACATCCGGGCGTGGCTCATAAAATTCGTGTAGGCACTGTTTGCCAGGTGCCGGTTGGCATCCAGGTCACTCCATCGGACTTCGAATGTTTTCATATACATAGACTGAAAGAATTTGGGTTAATAGCAGGGGTTATCATCCAGGCAGGGGGCTTTTTGAGTTGCGGACAGCCCGTCCACAAAATTAACGGTTTTCCTTCCAGCTACTTCGCACCCTGCTTTTTTATCGTACTTTTAACTTACAACCTGATTTTTATCCATTATCCCGTTCCAATGCCCGAAAAAGCACCTTTTATCGATAGCCTTTGCCTGCCGGTTGTGGCGGCACCCATGTTCCTGATCTCCAACCCTGAGCTCGTAATCGCCTGTTGCAAAAAGGGCATTGTCGGCACTTTCCCGGCCCTCAACCAGCGCAGCAGCGAGGGCTTCGAAGATTGGCTCAGGGAAATCACCGGGGCCCTGGACGCATTTGAAAAGGAAACCGGCAAAAAGCCCGCCCCGTTCGGGGTCAACCTGATCGTACACCCGACAAACCCACGGCTTCGGGCCGACCTGGAACTTTGTGTCCGCTATCGCGTACCCCTGGTGATTACCTCCCTCGGTGCCGTCTCCGATGTGGTGGATGCCGTGCACAGCTACGGGGGGCTCGTGTTTCACGACATCATCAAGAAACGCCATGCCGAGAAGGCAGCGGAAGCCGGGGTAGACGGACTGATCCTGGTGGCCGCTGGTGCCGGGGGACATGCCGGAACGCTCAACCCGATGTCCCTGATCGCGGAGGTCCGGAAGGTCTTTGACAAAACGCTGCTGCTCTCGGGCTGTATCAGCACGGGGCGGGATGTGGCAGCCGCCCTGCAAATGGGGGCCGACCTGGCCTATATGGGCACGCGTTTTATCAATACAAAAGAAAGCCGGGCCCCGGAGGCCTACCGGCAAATGATCGTGGAAGCCGGCGCATCCGATATTGTCTATACAGCAGCCGTCTCGGGGGTGCCCGCAAATTTCCTGGGGCCCAGCCTGGAGGCGGCCGGCCTGACCGAGGAAGACCTGAAGCGGGATACGAAGATTGACTTCGGCAAAGAATTGGATACAGAGGCCAAGGCGTGGAAGACCATCTGGTCGGCCGGGCAGGGGGTTACCAGTATCGGGGACGTCCTCCCGGTTTCCGAACTGATCAGCCGGCTACGGCAGGAATTCCGGGAAGCGCTGACCGAACAAGCCGAACTGCTGGACCGCTATTGCCACGGCCTCTGATAGATGCCCCTGGAACCGTCGGCATATCACCCCCCTGCGTTCTGGCGCAACGGCCACCTGTCCACCATCTTCTCCGCCCTATTCCGGCGGGTCCCCAACCCGGGCTACCGGCGGGAACGCCTCGAACTCCCGGACGGGGACTTCCTGGACCTGGACTGGCTGGGGCCCCATAGAGAAAACACAAAGGGGAAAATAGTTATTCTGGTTCACGGCCTGGAAGGCGATACGCGCCGCCCGTATATGGTGGGAAGTGCCTTGGCGTTTGCCCGGGAAGGATATGCGGTCTGCGCGGTGAACCTCCGGGGTTGCAGCGGGGAGCCCAACCGGCTGTTCCGCTCCTACCATTCCGGGGCGACGGAAGACCTGGAAGTCGTGGTACACCACCTGGCAAACCAACAAACGGAAGCCCGTATCTACCTCAAGGGGTTCAGCCTCGGGGGCAACCTGATCCTGAAATACCTGGGGGAAGACCCCGGCAGGGCCGGTCGCATCCAGGCTGCAGCGGCAATTTCCGTCCCCGTAGACCTGCACGATTCCCTCAAGCAGCTCCAGCAGCCGAAGAACCGGCTCTATGCCAGGCGGTTCCTCAGGAACCTCCGGGAGAAAATGCGTCAGAAACACCAGCTTTTCCCGGACCGGATTCCCCTGGAGACCATCCGGGATATCCGGACCCTCAAAAATTTCGACGACCTGTATACAAGCCGGGCACACGGGTTCCGGGACGCCCTGGATTATTACGCCCGGTGCAGCAGCCTGCCGGTTCTGGAAAACATCCGGGTTCCCACGCTCCTGCTCAATGCCCGCAACGACAGTTTCCTCGGGCCCGGCTGTTATCCCGAGGCACTCAGCGAACAGCATCCCCGCTTGTTTTACGAATCCCCGGCCTATGGCGGGCATGTCGGGTTCATCCTGCCAGGAGGGACTTACTACAACGAACTCCGGGCAATTCGATTTTTCAGGCGGCATTCATAAGCCCCTAATTCGTATATTAGTCGCTCATAAGCATCTTTATCATGAAAAAATTCTTGGCTATATGCACCGTTGCAGCTTTTGTGGCGGGTTGCGGCGAAAAAAAGGAAGAGAAAAAAGACGACGGCTTTGAAATGAGCCGCACCAAGCAGGAGGCCCCGGCTGCCGAAAGAGCCGAATCGGGAGGCGTCCCCGTAGACCTTTCCAACAAAGGGGTGGGACCTGTGGAATCCCTGGACCTCCCCGAGGAAATCGACCAGGAACTCGCCGCTACCGGAGAAGCCAAATTCAACCAGATCTGCATCGCCTGCCACCAGGTGGAAAAGCGCATGATCGGACCCGCCATGGCTGGTGTGATGGAGCGCCGCAGCCCGGAATGGGTGATGAATATGATGCTGAACCCCGACGGGATGCTCAAGGAAGACCCCATCGCCAAGGCGTTGCTCAAGGAGTACAACAACATGATCATGACCAACCAGAACCTGTCCGAAGAAGACGCCCGGGCACTGTTGGAGTACCTGAGGACCCTTTAGGAACCCGGGTTACCGGGAGACTCCCCCCGTCAAATCTCGTCGGTCAACACCTTATAGGTCGGATCTTCCAATACGTTGATCTCGATGATATCGTCCGCGTCTTTCAGCAGGCGGCGACAATCCCGGCTCAGGTGCTTTAGGTGGACCTTTTTACCCACCCGTTCGTAGCGTTCGGTAAGCTTGTTGAGCGCTTCGATCGCGGACATATCCACCACGCGGCTCTCCCTGAAGTCGATCACGATTTCTTCGGGGTCACCCATTACATCGAACTTTTCATTGAACAATGTCGTCGATCCGAAAAAGAGCGGGCCGTAGATTTCGTAGTGTTTGACCCCCTCGGAGTCGATGTGTTTCCGGGCCCGGATGCGCTTGGCATTGTCCCATGCGAATACCAATGCCGAGATGATCACCCCCACGAGCACGGCCAGGGCCAGGTTGTGCAGGAAGACCGTTACCAGGGTAACCAGCACCATGACCAGGACATCGGATTTGGGCATCCGGCGAAAAGTCCGGAGGCTGGCCCATTCAAAGGTCCCCAATGCCACCATGATCATCAGCCCGGTGAGGGCGGCCATCGGCACGCGCTCAATCAGCCCGGACCCATAGACCACAAACACCAGGAGCATCAGGGATGACACGATGCCCGAAAGCCGGGCCCGGGCACCGTTGGAGGTATTGATGAGGCTCTGGCCGATCATCGCACACCCGCCCATCCCGGAAAACAGGCCGGAGAGGATATTCCCGGCCCCCTGGGCCACTGCCTCCTTGTTCCCCCGGCCGCGGGTTTCCGTGATTTCGTCGACGATGTTCAGGGTCAGCAGGCTTTCGATAAGCCCCACCCCGGCCACGATGGCGGCATAAGGGAAGATGATGCGGAGTGTTTCCAGGGTCCAGGGCAATTCCGGGATATGGAAGGGCGGGAAACCGCCGCTGATTGAGGCAATATCCCCGATACTCCGGGTGGGAATGTCCAATGCCAGGACCAGGCCAAAGATAACCAGGATGGCTACCAGGGAGGCGGGTACGGCCTTGCTGAGCCTCGGCAGGCCCCAGATAATGGCCATGGTAAGTAAGACGAGGCCGCCAAAGGTATAGAGGGCCGGACCCTGCATCCATTCACCATCCGGGGTTTTGAACTGGGTGAGCTGCGACATAAAGATGATAATGGCCAGGCCGTTCACAAAGCCAAAGATCACCGGGTGGGGCACCAGCCGCATTAATTTCCCCAGCCGGAGTACGCCGGCCGTAACCTGCAGCAGGCCGGCCAGAATCACCGTTGCAAATACGTATTCCACCCCGTAGTCGGCAGCGAGGGAGACGATAACCACGGCAATAGCCCCGGTTGCCCCGGAAATCATCCCGGGCCTGCCGCCGAAAATAGAGGTTATCAGGCCCATCACAAAGGCGGCATAGAGACCGGTAAGCGGGGACAGCCCGGCGATAAGCGCAAATGCAATCGCCTCTGGAACAAGCGCAAGGGCAACGGTAAGCCCTGAAAGGATTTCCGTTCGGTAGTTGACTTCCTGTGAAAAATCAAATAGGTTCAGATACTTCTTCAAAATCCTGGTTTAAGCCGGCAAAAATACCCAATATTTCCGAGTGGCCCGGCCTGGAGGAAGGAATTCGGGAATCTTCAGAATTCGCGGGGATCTCTCAGGATTTTGCAACAATTCCGGGGAGTCATTGAGGTACCCGCAATGCCCCCTTGCTGCCGGTCCCTGTCCCCTAAAAAGAGAAACCGCCCGGAATCTTACAGGATCCGGACGGTTTCCAACTAACCAACCAACCAAAATTTTAAAGGCCTATCTCGGGCGCTTCCTCTTCACGTGCATGTCCGGGAGCGTTTCTGCCCGGCGTTTGCGCAGGTCCTGGCCTGCATCCTTGAGGAATTGCCGAAAGCCCCGGCCCGAGAACTCGTACAAGGTCCCGCTGTCCGGGTGGTAGAGTTCTATCGTTCCGTCATCAATAACGTATAATTCAAAATAGTCATTGCCCATAAAGTCATAATCCAGTGTTAAAGTTTTCAGGCTGGGGTCGCCGGGTACATTGTACACGGTATACTGACCCTGGTAATCCCATATAAGCGCCTGCACAGGTGTCCCCGGGAGGTCTTCGGACGAAAGGAATTCATCCCGGCTGCCCAGGGCGGGGAAAGACAGGAAATGCTCCCGGTCAAAATCGTTCAGGGCCCCGGCTTCGCTAGTAAACGACTTTTCCCAGGCAGTGTATTCCTGCAGGAACTAATGGATGTTGTCGTAAAACATCCCGTCGTAATCGAACTGGCCGCGCTGGTAACCGTGGAGGAAATACGATGTATCGGTACGCGGGTCGTAGAGTTCCACCCGGGCATTGCCCAGGATATATACATCCAGGTCCCAGAGCCCGTCGATGTCGTGGTCGATGGCTACGATCCCGCCGGCCGTATCGTACCAGCCCACCTGGATGCCCAGGCCGTTGCCCGTCTTCCCGATCCCCACGAGGTTGTTGTTTGCCAGCAGGGCACCCCGGTCAAATGAGACCGTAAAGGCGTGCTGCAGGAAAGGGACTTCCCCCCTGCCCCGGGTGGCGTGGATATCCACATACCAGAGGTCATAGGCTTCCAGCACCTGCCGGGCGCTGATAGGGACGTCGGCTATCGGGGCCGGGTCCTCCACCCATAATTCAGTGTAACAGGAATGGAGCAGAAAAGTGAGCAGCAGTAGCGGAAGGATCGTAATTTTCGTTCTCATATCGCGTGACTTTGATTCCGATTACCAAGTTGCAATCGGCGTGCCAAAGTTTCTTGCCGCTGATAATCAACGTTTTAATGGGTTTTATCCGCATTTCCGACCGAATTAATTTTAAGTAATTTTGGACGAAAGAACACAGGAGTGAAAGCAAATATGCGGTTTGCCGTACTAGGCGGCGGGAGTTGGGCTACAGCCATCGTAAAAATGTTGTGCGAGAACCTGGACCAGGTAACCTGGTACATGCGGAATCCGGACGCCATCGAACACATTCGCAGGGAAGGGCACAACCCAAACTACCTGAGCTCCGTGGAGTTCAACACGGACCAACTCCGTTTGACGGACACCATCGACGAGGCGGTCCGGGACGCAGACCTGTTGATTTTTGCGATCCCGTCCGCCTTCCTGGTCCGCGAACTCGAGCAGCTCAGCGTCCCCCTGGGCGGTAAAATCCTTTTCTCCGCAATTAAGGGGATCGTACCCGAGACCGGGAAAATCGTCGGGGAACACCTGCACGAAACCTATGACATCTCCTACGATGACATCGGGGTAATTACCGGACCCTGCCACGCCGAGGAAGTTGCCCTGGAACGGCTGTCCTACCTGACCATTGCCTGCTCTGACAAAAAGAAGGCACAGATAGTTGCCCGCGCCCTGAGCAGCAGCTATATCAAGACGAAGGTTACCAAGGATATCATCGGTACGGAATACGCAGCCATGTTGAAGAACATCTACGCGATTGCCGCCGGGATTGCCCATGGGCTGGGATATGGCGACAATTTTCAATCCGTGCTCATGAGCAATGCCATCCGGGAGATGAAGCGCTACACGAAGCGCCTGTACAACATCGACCGGAATATCAACCATTCGGCCTACCTGGGCGACCTGCTGGTAACCGGGTATTCCACCTTCAGCCGGAACCGGATGTTCGGGAACATGATCGGGAAAGGGTACACGGTAAAAAGCGCCATGATGGAGATGAGTATGGTGGCTGAAGGCTATTACGCTGTGAAAAGCGCCCACGCCATCAAGGAGGATTTTCCCAAAAAAGTCAAGACCCCGATCATCGATGCCGTTTACAAGGTGCTCTACGAACAAAAAAATACCAAGAAAACCTTCGCTGCCCTGGCCGACCAGATGAGTTGATTCCCTGAATTCCCGGGACGCTATACCGGTTCCAGGCTGAACGTGCTGTGGAGGTGGATTTCCCGTTCGAGCGTTTCCTTCCAGGCCCGGGCCTGTTGGGCATCCGCCCCGAGCAGCCGGGCACACTCTGCAACGGCCTCTTCCAGGTATTCCCGTACCGAATCGATATCGAAGTAAAGCCGGCCGGTCCGCCGGATGAAAAAGTCCATGGGGCTCTGCACCATCTCATAGGTCACGCCAAACTGCAATTCGGCCTGCATCAGGCGCCATCTGGGGTCCTTCCCCTCAGAGGCCTCAAAATCGGACAGGATCGTTTCCGTCTGGTCCCCGTAGGTGGTGACCAACTGCCAGGCCACATGCCGGTCCAGCCCATGGGGTTTTATGCGACTGGCTACCTTTTCGATGTACTCCCGCACCGCTTTGGAATTCTTAAAGCCGTTCCCGCAGAGCGGCAGCTTCTCGGTCCGGCAGGGCCCCAGCTCTTTCCCGGCTTCCTCCAGGCGATGCGCCACCCGGTTGACGGCCCGTTCGGCCATTTTCCGGTACCCGGTCAGCTTGCCCCCGGCCATGCTGATCAGGCCACTCTCCGAAGTAAAAATCTCATCCTTGCGCGATAATTCGGAGGCGGATTTGCCTTCCTCGTGGATTAGTGGCCGCAGTCCTGCCCAGGACGATTCGATATCTGACATTTCCAGCTCGATGGACGGAAACATATTGTTCACCGCGGAAATCAGGTAGATGGCGTCGGCCAAATCCGTGCGCACGTCATCCTTATCCCCATTGTAATTCGTATCCGTGGTGCCCACGTATGTAATTTTCCCCCTCGGGATCGCAAAGATCATCCGCCCGTCCGGCACGTCGAAGTAAACGGATTGCCGCACCGGGAGTTTTTCATGGGGGAAAACCAGGTGGACCCCCTTGGTCAGGTGCAGCCGTTTGCCCTGCCGGCTTCGGTTTACGCCCCGTAACTCATCTACCCAGGGGCCCGCCGCATTGATAATATGGTCGGCGCGGACCTCCAGCTTTCCGCCCCCCAGAAGGTCTTCGGCCACCACGCCGTCCACGCGGCCTTCCTCGTAAAGGAAGTCGTCCACCCGCATGTAGTTCAGGGCGGTGGTCCCGAATTCCAGGCTGCTCTTGATGATTTCGAGTGTCAGGCGGGCATCGTCAGTGCGGTATTCCGCGTAGTATCCGGCCCCTTTTAATTTCTTCTTCGGCAGGAGCGGCTCCTTTTTCAGTGCCTGTTTCTTTTCCAGCATCTTCCGCTTGTCGTCCCCTCCCACCTGGGCCAGGATATCGTATACCTTCAGGCCGATGGAGGTAAGCCATTTGCCGTACGACCCGCCTTCGATAAGCGGCAACAGCATCTTCTCGGGCAGGACCAGGTGCGGGGCCAGTTTATGTACGATGGCGCGCTCCGAACCGACCTCCTTCACCAGCCAGAAGTCGAACTGTTTCAGGTACCGCAATCCCCCGTGGATGAGTTTTGTGGATTTGCTGCTGGTTCCGGAGGCAAAATCCCCCTTTTCCAGCAAGACGGTGCGTAACCCGCGGGAAGCAGCGTCCAGGGCAATACCTGCCCCGGTAATCCCCCCGCCGATTACCAGGAGGTCGACTCGCGAGGCTTGCAATTCCCTGAGGTCGGATGACCGGCTATTTGTGGTAAATGGGTTCGGTTTTTTCATAGCAATTGGGGTTTGGGCGATGGTCTCACGGCCGGCAAGCGACAGGGTCGGCAAGCCGGGTCCGCAAGGGCATGGGTTAAAAATACGAGGATTTCAGGTTTCGCCCATGAGCCGGGCAGGGTTTCCTTACCCCGTTCTGGGGCATCATCCGACGGAGCCTCAATCCACCGGTCCGGTGCTTCAGTCGGCAGAGCCATCCCGGTAGAACCCGTATTCCTTCTCCACCCGGCATATCCGGATCCGGTATTCGCTGTACCATTTTTCGCGTCCCTGATCCTGGGCGAGCTGGTGGTCGGCCTGGGCCTTCCAGCCCGCGATAGCCTCCAGGGATTCCCAGTAACTCACGGTTATCCCGATTTCTTCCCGGGCATGGTCTACCCCCAGGTAGCCCGGCTGGCGTGCGGCCAGCTCCATCATAAGGGCCGAGGTTTCCGCGTACCCGGCCTCCACGTCGGTCCGGCGGGAGGTAAAAACCACGGCGTAATAGGGGAATTTTGCTTTCATAGCGGATAATCGTTTTCCAGGAAATAGGTGACGATCGCTTCCTTCATCAGGACGGATTGCTCCCCGGCCTTCAGCACCGGCAGGGGTTCCAGCAGCTTGTAATGCGGCCATCCCTCATCGTCAAAATACTCGAACTCGTAATACCCGTAGGGTTCCAGCAGCCGGCAGATACCTATATGCATCAGGTCGAGTTTTTCGTCTTTTTTAAACCGCCGGTGGAACTGCCCGAGTTCCTGGACACCAATCAGGTAGATGATAGCATCCAGGTCCAGGGTGTCCCCGTCGGCGAACCGTTCGGAAAGTTCCGCCTGCAGCTTCTCCCAACGCGCTTTCAATTCTGTGTCTCTTGCCATATGCCAGCCGGATCGGGGCGCCAGTTTAATGCGCCTTAAAGGTACAAATCAATGCGCTATATTTGCTGGTAACCACCATGGGATTTATCGATATCATTCTCGGATTATTGCTCGTTTACGGACTCTACAAGGGGTTTCGCAACGGGCTGATCCTGGAGATTGCCTCCATCGCCGCTTTGATAGCCGGTATCTACGGGGCCATCCACTTTTCCTATATCGCGGCCGACTACCTGAGCCAGCGCCTGGACTGGAGCCCCTATTACCTCAAACTAACGGCATTTTTGATCACCTTCCTGGCCATCGTCATTGCCGTGCACCTGTTGGGCAAGCTGCTTACCCGGGTGGCGGAAATGACCCTGGTGGGCTTCCTGAACCGCCTGGGAGGTGCTGTTTTCGGGGTGGTAAAAGTAGCCGTTATCCTCGGCGCCCTGCTGATCTTTTTTGAGCGGGCCAACCGGAGCCTGGGCAGGGGCGATTCGGATGCAGTCCGCGAGTCGGTCCTTTACGGGCCGGTTCGGGAAGTGGGCGCCTATGTTTTCAGCCGCGTCCTGGAGCCGGCACCCGCGGAACCCGAAGATCCTGCCTACCGTTAACCCCCCGGATAAAAGGGCGTGTTTTTCCGGTGTACGAAGATTCCTGTCACTTTATCGAATTTAAAGGCCAGTTAGACCGGATCGACGGAATTTTGTGTATTATTATCCTCCGGCCGCGAGCCGGGTATGAAAAGAACCCCCATTCTTTCTACTAGCCTGCTTACAGAATAGAACACTGTATGAAAATGAGGATGCAATGCGCATTCTTGGTTTTCTTCGCGCTGGCAATCGCATCCTGTTCCAAGGATTCAGCAATGCCTGCGAACCCGATAGAAGCCGAGAATGTCCAGGCTGTAGAGGGAGCCCTGCTCGAACTTGTCAACCAACACCGGCAGGCCGTAGGGGCCGAACCTCTTGCCTTCAGTGAGTTGGCTTATTCCTATGCCAACCAGCACACGGATTATATGATTGCCACCGGGAACACGAGTCACGACGACTTCAATTCCCGCGCTTCCAAAATTGCCGAGGCAACGGACGCCAAGTCCGTAGCCGAAAATGTCGCCAAGGACTTCGACACGGCCCAGGAAGCCTTTGAGGCCTGGATGGGGAGTGCTTCCCACCGGAGTACCCTCGAGGGAAGCTTCAGCCATACGGCCGTCAGCGTTAAGCGTTCCCCCAACGGGAAATTGTACTTTACCCAGTTGTTTTACCTCCAGTAGCCCCCGGCTGCCTGCAACTCAGGACCGGGAGGTTTCGCTTCCATTTTCGTATCTTTCGGGGACGCTGCATGCGAAACCCGAAACATTACGCAAATGCCTATCGCCCCTCCTTTCAATCTGACTCAATGGCTCGAAGAACACCGGGAAGAACTCAAGCCCCCGGTGGGAAACAGGAACCTCTACAAGGAGGCCGATGACTATATCGTCATGGTGGTAGCCGGGCCCAATGCCCGCAAGGATTACCATTACAACGAAACGGAGGAACTCTTCTACCAGCTGGAAGGGACCATTGAGGTACACATACAGGAGAACGGGGAGAAAAAAACCTTCAGGCTCGGACCGGGGGATATGTACCTGCACCCTGCCAGGGTACCCCATTCGCCGGTCCGGCACCCGGATTCCATCGGCCTGGTGGTGGAGCGAAAGCGCAGCGACCTGGATGCCGAGGACGGGCTGCTATGGTTCTGCGACAACTGCAACAACAAACTCTACGAAGCGTATTTCAAATTATCGGATATCGAGAAGGACTTCCTGGCCCATTTTAAAGCATTCTACGGTTCGGAGGCCCTCCGGACGTGCGACCAGTGCGGGACCGTGATGGAAGCCGATCCCCGGTTTGTCGGGGATTCCACCGAATAACCCATTGAAGGCGCTCCTTGAAGGCGCCCCCTGACTTTCACGGGCCGACTGAGGATAAAGTTGCCCGGTCGGTCGTGGAAATGCCCTGGGAATTCGTAGTTTTGTCAGAAATATAACATCTCAGCATAAAAAAGTTACAAAATGACAGAAGTTGCCCTGGATTTTGGTATAGAACAAGCCCTGAAAGCATTGGGGGTCGAAGACGTAAACCCCGGAAGCTCCACCGGGATGGAACACTTTGGTTCCGGGGAGGAAATTGCCTCAGTATCGCCGGTTGACGGCGCAACCATCGCCAGGGTCCGGGCCACCACCGAGGACGATTACCGGCGTGTTGCGGAAACCGCAGCCAGTGCCTTTATCTCCTGGCGCAAGGTACCTGCCCCCCAGCGCGGGGAAATCGTCCGGCAGTTTTCGGATCGCCTCAGGGAACTCAAGGAACCCCTGGGCAAGCTCGTTTCTTATGAAATGGGCAAGTCCTACCAGGAAGGCCTGGGCGAGGTACAGGAGATGATTGATATCTGTGATTTCGCGGTGGGACTCTCCCGCCAGCTCCATGGACTGACCATGCACTCCGAACGACCGGGGCACCGCATGTACGAACAATATCACCCGCTGGGTGTGGTGGGGATTATTTCCGCCTTCAACTTCCCGGTGGCCGTATGGGCATGGAACACGGCCCTGGCATGGGTTTGCGGGGATGTCTGTATCTGGAAACCTTCTGAAAAAACGCCCCTCTGCGGTATCGCCTGCCAGAAGATCGCCGCCGAGGTATTCCACCGCAACGGAATGCCGGAAGGCATCACCTGCCTGATCAACGGGGATTACCGGGTGGGAGAAATGATGACCGGGGACACGGGGGTCCCCCTGGTGTCCGCAACCGGTTCCATCCGGATGGGCAAAATAGTCGCACAGGCTGTTGCGGCCAGGCTCGGGCGGTCACTGCTCGAACTCGGGGGGAACAACGCCATTATCGTCACGCCGGAGGCGGATATCAAAATGACTGTCATCGGGGCGGTCTTCGGGGCCGTCGGCACCTGTGGCCAGCGCTGTACCTCCACCCGGAGGCTCATCGTCCACGAGGAGGTGTACGATGAAGTTAAAGCGGCTTTGAAACAGGCCTACGGGCAGCTACGAATCGGAAACCCGCTTGACGAGGAAAACCACGTGGGCCCACTGATCGATCGGGAGGCCGTGGACATGTACCGGAAAGCCCTGGACCAGGTGGTTGCCGAAGGTGGCGAAATTCTGGTGCCCGGGGGCGTCCTCGACGGCCCGGGCTATGAAAGCGGTTGCTATGTGAAGCCGGCTATTGCCGAGGCCAAAAACCACTTTAGATCGGAAGAGCACACGTCTGAACTCCAGTCACAA
>CAXQQM010000086.1:0-3738 GCA_964226055.1 Robiginitalea sp.
AAATTAGCGGAGGACGAGTTTTTCGACCACTTCCCGGCCCATCCGTTCGTTCAGCATACCGATAATCCGGGTACTCCCAAGGCTGAGCTCCTCCCGCAGGACAGAAGACCCCAGGGAGACATAGAGGGTGGAACCCCGCAGTTGTACCCGGAGCGTATATCCCGCCACCCCGGGCCCCAAAACCTCGTTCCACGCCTCGGCGATGTTGACCTGGTCGATGCCTTTTTGCAGGCCGCGTTGTTTGAGGAAATCCCGGAGGGCATCGCCCAGGGATTGCTTGTCGTCGTTACGGGCCATCGGGTGCGGAATTTGTTATGGGTTGATATCTCACGTAGCGGTATGCCACCCCGGAAGGATCCTGCAATGTGAGGTCTTCCGGGCCGAGGTCCACGAGGATTTCCTCCCAATCGCCTTCCTCCCCGGTATACCGCAGCAGCCACTGTCCGTCCTTTTCCAGTACTTTCAGGGGCAGCGCGTCATCTGAGGTTTCAAAAGTGCCGTCTAACCGGGGTTGCAGCTTTTTCCGGTACCCGCTGCGGCCCTCCAGCGAGAAGTAATCCACCATGGGGCTCGCCGGGAACTCCTTGTTGTTGCCGTCCGGAAAGACGACTTCCCGGATTTCCCAGTATCCTTCCAGATGGTGCAGCTTGGCCTCCGTGACGCCGGTACAGGAAATTCCCAATAGCAGTGACCCTATACCGAGCAGGGCCCTTATCACCCCCCTGGGGAGCCCCCCTGGAATTGTCCCTTTCCCCGAGAAAGCCATCCGGGTCCGGGGGTGTGGTGCTTCGGTCTTTCTATAATTCAATAAATGCATAGCTCTGGTGGATTTTCTTGACCACCGCTTCGGTGCGGTCGGCATGGGTGTCGCTGATGAATATCTGTCCGAACAGGTCCCGGTTCACCAGGCTGATGATATGGGCCACGCGGTTTTCGTCCAGTTTGTCAAAGATATCGTCGAGCAAGAGGATGGGGGTGCCCGGGCGCCGTGCCTTCATAAACTGGAACTGGGCAAACTTCAGCCCGATCAGAAAGGATTTTTGTTGCCCCTGGCTGCCGAACTTCTTGATCGGGTGCCCCTCGATGGTCATGCTGAGGTCGTCCTTGTGGATGCCCTGCGTGGTGTATTGGAGTACGCGGTCTTTTTCCAGGCTCCGTCTCAGCAATTCCTCCAGGGGCGCCCCGGCCAACTGGCTTTCATAGGACAGGCCAACGGATTCGTCCCCCCCGGAAATCGCCCGGTATTGCTCGCTGAAAATCGGTTGGAATTCCTCCATGAAATCTTCGCGTTTCCCATGGATCCGGCTGCCGAGGGCTGCCAGTTGCATGTTGTAAACTTCCAAGGTTTCGCCGTCGAAGCGGTGGTTGGCTGCAAAATACTTGAGCAGCGCGTTCCGCTGGGATACCACCTTGTGGTAATCCAACACGTCCTGCAGGTAGCCCCGGTCCGATTGGGAGATCACCCCGTCAAGGAACTTCCGCCGGGTTTCGCTCCCCTCCAGGATCAGGTCCCGGTCGGCCGGGGAAACGATGACAAGGGGCACGGTCCCGATATGGTCTGAAATCCGCTCATACGCCTTGTCATTTCGCTTGAGGACCTTGCGCACCCCTTTTTTGAAACTGCAGACAATGTGCTCCGTTTCCCCTTCCTTGTCGAACACCCCGTCGATCACAAAAAAATCCTCCCCGTGACGGATGTTCTGGGTAGTCACCGGGTTGAAGTAGCTCTTCCCAAATGCCAGGTGGTAGATGGCATCCAGGACATTGGTCTTTCCGATTCCATTGGGCCCGACCAGGCAGTTGATTTTGGAGTCGAAGCTGAAATCCCGGGACTCGAAATTCTTGTAATTCAATAAGGACAAGCGGTTTAAATGCATGGTATTCGGCTCGGTACCCGGGCGGGAGGTTCAGTGGAAATTATTCAAAAATAACGAATAATTTGCCTTTCGGTTTTGGATAAAACTCGTATTTTTGCGCGACCAATAATACAAAAAATGGCGACATACAAAAAGCGCGGATACAAGCCCAAAAACAAGGGCGAGGGAGCCGGGCAGGAGCATCACGACAGTACCACCGCTGAGGTTTTCAGTACGCTCGACAGCAGCGCTTCGCGCACCGAGCAGTGGGTGGCCCGGAACCAAAACTACATCCTGGGCGTTATCGGGGTGATCGCCGTGGGCGTGCTGGGGTATCTGGGATACCAGCAATTTATCCAGCAACCGCGCGAGGAATCCGCCAGCAATGAACTGTTCTTCCCGCTGCAGTATTTCCGCCAGGCGCAGCAAACCGATACGGCTGCGGATTCCCTGTATACGCTGGCGCTCAATGGAGCAGACGGTAAATACGGGCTCGTGGATATTATCGATGAATATTCCGGGACGGAAGCCGCCAACCTGGCGCGCTACGCCGCCGGCGTGTCCTATTTGCAGCTCGACCAGTACGAGCAAGCCATAAGTTACCTGGAGGGTTATTCTTCCGAAGATGCGATCCTCGGGGCGGTGAGCCTCGGATCCATCGGCGATGCCTTTCTGGAACTCGGACAATCGGGCGAGGCGCTGAGCTATTACGAAAAAGCCCTGGCGCACGACACGAACAATTTTACCACGCCGCTTTATCTGCAAAAAGCCGGGGTGACTGCCCTGGAAATGCAGCAGTACAATACGGCCCTCGACTATTTCAGCCAGATCCGCGACGAATATCCACAATCCGCACAGGCATCCGGGGTGGAGGCCCTGATCGGGATGGCCAAAAAAGGCAGCTGAGATGGCGACCTCCGGGAAGAATCTTTCCCACTACGACAAGGAACAACTCCCCGATACTGGGGGTATGCGTATTGGCCTTGTGGTATCCGAATGGAACGAAGAAATTACCGAAGCTCTTTTTAAAGGGGCTTATGAAACACTTATCGATTGCGGCCTGGCGGACGACCGAATCCTGCGTTGGAACGTCCCCGGTAGTTTTGAACTGACCTTTGGTTGTAAGCGGATGATTGAACGGGAGCGCCCCGATGCCGTGATTGCCATCGGGAGTGTGATCCGGGGGGAAACTTCCCATTTTGATTTCGTGTGCCAGGCAGCTGCTTCCGGGATCAAGGACCTGAATGTCCGCCTGGATGTCCCGGTTATCTTCTGCGTGCTGACGGACGATACTATCGAGCAGGCCCGCGACCGGAGCGGGGGGCGGCACGGCAACAAGGGTGCCGAGGCGGCAATCGCTGCCCTGAAAATGGCTGCCCTATAAGAATTCCCCGATCCGGAGCCCCAATGTCTGTTAACATTTTTTGGCATGCAGCCCGCGGCCGGGTTTCGCTTTTTCTGTACTTTTGAGTTTCGGGTTATGGGACGATTTTCAAAACTTCGCAAGAATAAAAAATACAGTTACAGGCCCCGGTATTACGACGACAAGGGCGAGGGAAACCCCTATAAGATTCAGCACAAGCTCGACAAATACCGCACGACGGCCCAGGGGCCCGGCGGCCTGAAGACCCGCTGGAACAACGCCATGAGTGATATCAAGCAGCAGGGCGACCGGAACCTGCGGCTGCGATTCTGGATCATTCTTGCAGTTTTGCTATTAATCGTCCTGTATATTTTCGACTTTGACCTTTCGATATTTTTTCCGAGCGAATGACGGATCGTATTAAATTGTTACCGGAACACGTAGCCAACCAGATTGCGGCTGGCGAGGTGGTCCAGCGCCCGGCATCCGTCGTGAAGGAACTCCTGGAAAACGCGGTGG
>CAXQQM010000087.1:0-5050 GCA_964226055.1 Robiginitalea sp.
ACCGGCCAGCCCCGCGCCGGGGACGCCGCTTTTGCGGATTATCTGATCAATGTGGCTGTGGCCTATCGGTTTGGCGGGTCCGGGGTGAAACTGGACCCGGAAAAACAGGATCCCTTTAACCGCTAGATATTAGTTTACCCTTGGGCTTATTGTAAACCCTTGGGCTTGTTGATAACCGCCTGGCTTCCCGGAAAGCGAACTTCATGCACTTGTCAGGCCATCGGCCTATTGCAGGTTGGCAAGGCTTTTCTCGAGGGTTTCAATCTTCGCCTCGGCATCCGACGCCTTCTTCCGCTCCAGGGCTACGACTTGTTCCGGGGCATTGCCCACGAACCGGTCGTTGGAGAGCTTTTTCCTCACGGATGCCAGGAAGCCCCGGGTATATTCGAGTTCCTCCCGGATCTTCCGGATTTCCTCCCCGAGATCCACCGCTCCTTCCAGCGGGATGAAATACTCGTTGCTGCGAACCCGGAAGGACAGGGCTCCGTCGGGCGGCTGTTCGCAATAGACGGGCTCTTCCACGTTGGCCAGTTTCCGGATAAGCACATCCCATTTGCGCGGTTGGTTTTCCTCGTCGAGCACGTGGAGTTGCAGCGCTTCCTTAAAGGGGATGTTCTTGTCCTTCCGTATCGTACGGATGCCGGAAATTACGCCGGAGGCAAATTCAAATTCCGCGAGCAGGGCAGGGTCCGCGTCGGGTGCCCCGGGCCAGGAAGCGACCACCAGGGCCTCTTTGGGAGACCGCTTGGCGATATGTTGCCAGACCTCCTCGGAGAGGAAGGGCATAAACGGATGGAGCAGCCGCAGGTTGTCCTCAAAGAGGCCGATTACCTGGGCATAAGTGGTTCGGTCGATGGGCTCCCCATAGGCGGGCTTGACAATCTCCAGCAGCCAGGAACAAAAATCCTCCCAAAGCAGTTTATAGGTGGCCATCAGCGCATCGGAGATGCGATATTTTGAAAAGTGGTCTTCAATTTCCGCCAGGGCGGCGGCAAACTTGGCCCGGTACCAGGAAACCCCCAGGGCGGCCGACTCGGGCTGTTCCCTGTCCGCCACCTCCCAGCCGCGGACCAGGCGGAAGGCGTTCCAGATCTTGTTGGCGAAATTCTTCCCCTGCTGGCAGAGCGACTCGTCAAACAACAGGTCGTTCCCGGCCGCCGAGCTCAGGAGCAGCCCCACCCGCACGCCATCGGCCCCGAATTCGGAAATCAGCTCGAGGGCATCCGGGGAATTCCCCAGGGACTTGGACATCTTCCGGCGCTGTTTATCCCGGACCAACCCGGTCAGGTAAACGGTCTCAAAGGGGCGTTCCCCCCGGAACTCATACCCCGCGATAATCATGCGGGCCACCCAGAAAAACAGGATATCCGGGCCGGTGACCAAATCGGTGGTCGGGTAGTAGTAGGACACTTCCTCATTCTCCGGTTCCAGGATCCCCCCAAACACGCTAATCGGCCAAATCCAGGAGGAAAACCAGGTATCCAGGACATCCTCGTCCTGCCGGAGGTCGTCAGGTTGCAGGGACGTGTTGCCGGATTGTTCCCGGGCTTGTTCCAGGGCTTCTTCTGGCGATGCCGCGACGACAAAATCCGATTGGCCCGGCCCGTAGTACCAGGCGGGAATCCGTTGTCCCCACCACAACTGTCGGGAAATGTTCCAGTCGCGGATATTCTCCATCCAATGCCGGTAGGTATTCTCGAATTTTGAGGGTACCAGGCGGACGTCACGGGTCTCCAGCACGGCTTTAAGCGCGGGTTGGGCCAACTC
Organism: Robiginitalea sp.; assembly: GCA_964226055.1. GTDB lineage: Bacteria > Bacteroidota > Bacteroidia > Flavobacteriales > Flavobacteriaceae > Robiginitalea. The sequence continues at coordinate 1,768 of CAXQQM010000087.1, forward strand.
CTCCATCCGGAGGAACCACTGGTCGGACAACCGGGGCTCAATGACGGCCCGGGTGCGTTCGGACGTCCCGACCTTGTTGGTATAGGGCTCTGTTTTGACCAGGTAACCCTTGGCTTCCAGTTCTTTGACGATGGCTTTGCGGGCCTCGAACCGGTCCATCCCCTCATAGTGCAGCCCATGGGCATTCAGGGTGGCATCCGGGTTGAAGATATCCACGATTTCCAGGTCGTGTTTCTCCCCGAGGGTATAATCGTTTTCATCGTGGGCCGGGGTGACTTTCAGGCAGCCCGTACCAAATTCCATGGTCACGTACTCATCGGGTATAACCGGGACTTCCCGGTCGCAAATCGGGACGCGTACACGCTGGCCGTGCAGGTCCAGGTAGCGCTCATCTTCCGGGTGTACGCAAACAGCCGTATCCCCCAGGAGGGTTTCCGGGCGGGTAGTTGCAATCACCACACGCGTTTCGCTGCCCACCACCGGGTAAGCGATGTGGTAGAGGAATCCCTGCCGTTCCTCGTAATTTACCTCTTCGTCCGAGAGGGTGGTCCGGGCCTCCGGGTCCCAGTTGACCATCCGGTACCCCCGGTAGATCAGGCCCTTTTTGTACAGGTCCACGAAAACCTGCAGTACGGACGCTTCCATATCCGGGTCCATGGTGAATTTGGTGCGCTCCCAGTCGCAGGAACAACCCAATTTTTTGAGCTGCTCCAGGATGACCCCCCCGTATTTATGGGTCCAGTCCCAGGCGTGTTCCAGGAACTTTTCCCGGCTGATGGAATCCTTCGAAACCCCTTCGTCCCGGAGTTTGGCAACCACCTTGGCCTCCGTCGCAATGGAGGCGTGGTCCGTACCCGGCACCCAGCATGCATTTTTCCCCAGCATCCGGGCCCGGCGCACCAGGACATCCTGGATGGTATTGTTCATCATATGGCCCATATGGAGGACCCCGGTCACATTAGGCGGAGGGATCACCACCGTATAGGGTTCCCGCTCATCAGGGACGGAGCGGAAATAACCGTGCTCCATCCAATAGGTATACCACTGTTTCTCAACCCGTTGCGGGTCGTATTTTGAGGGGATTTCCATTATTATGGTATGGTTTTTGCTATAAAGGGGCGGACGGTTTGCGAAGCGGGGGAAATACCGGGAATTCCGGCCCGCCGCCCGTAAATTGTCTGCAAGATTAAATACGAAACAAAAATAAGTAACGTTAGTAGATAACAAAAGAATTTTGGATGTTCCTGCCTCAATGGCTACATTTGAAGTTCACCCAAAATGAACCACAATGAAAAAAGTAGTAATTCTATTGTTTGTAGGCCTACTGACTTGGAGCGTTTCCGCACAGGAAAAAACTGCGAAAATCGAATTCAAGACAGAAACGGTCGACTATGGTGAGATTGACAAGGGGAGCGACGGCCTCCGCGTATTCGAATTCACGAATACCGGCGATGCACCTCTGGTCATCAGCAAGGTGAGTTCCAGCTGTGGATGTACCATCCCCAAGAAGCCGGAAGCCCCCATCATGCCCGGGAAAACCGGGGAAATCCAGGTAAAGTACGACACGAATCGGGTAGGTCCGATCCGCAAAGCCATTACAGTGATTTCCAATGCGGACACCCCGACGAAAATTTTGAAGATAAAAGGAACCGTTAAAGGTGTTGAAGGGAAGTAAAAAATACGATTTAAACTTTAAGGATATCCCCCGGCAAAACCGGGGGATTTTTTTTATTATTTCAATACGATTGGTTTCGACCTGGAACGACCGAGTCCAGCCTGGGACGACCGGTTCCGTACTGGGGCGTATGGTTCTTAACTGGGGCCTGCGGTTCCGAACCGGGGTGTGCGGTTCCAACCGTCGCCTGGTTTAAACCGGCAGGGTGGCTACCGACCCTGCCCGCCTATTCAAAGAGCTCTCGCAGGGTAAAGGAAAACAGCAGGTCCTTGTTGTAACGCTCAATGAGCAGGCGGATACGTTTCCCCTTTTTGTCGTTGATCATTTTCATGATTTCCTGCAATTTGTAACGGTGCACGGATTTGCCGTTCACCGCCAGGATCACGTCCCCCTGCCGCAGGCCAACCTCTTCGGCCGGACTGCCGGCCCGGATGGCGGATACCACAATCTCGGGCACCAGGCTCAGGCGGGTCCTCTGGGAAGTCAGGATCTGTCCGGTACCGAAAGTATCTTCCTCATCCTGCTGGACCACCCCCCGCGAATCTGTGATGCGTTCGGCGATATAGCGGACCCCTGCATGCTCGAGTTCAATCCCCGCCAGGTTGAAATGGAAGGGGTCTCGAAAATGCACATTTGGTTTGAGGGTCAGCTCTCCGCTCGGGTAGTTGAACACCATATTGAAGCGCTTGAGCAACTCCCCACCAAGACTGCCGTCCCGGTCTCCCAGGTTCGGGAGCGCCCTGAAGGATTCCAGATACGGGAAAGCCGCTTTGGCGTCGTTGAGGACAAAATCGCCGACGCGGATCTGTTTCACCTTGGTCCGCTTTCCGTAGATGGTGCCGCTCAGCCCCTTGCCCAGGTAATCTTCGTAATGCTTTTCCGGTATGGACAGGCCTTCGTCGTCATCCCGGAACAACCAGAGCGCATCGCTGCTCCCGGTGTCCATCAGGAGTTTGACATCGAGTTCCTCCCCGTCCTCCAGGGTAACACCCCCGTTGACATAGGCCTTGTTCCTGTCGATGGTGATCGGGACGGTTACCTCGCGGGATCGGGCTCTGTGCCTGTAGGTGGCCGGGTCGTGAAACCGGATGAATTTCCTGCCGTAATTGACCTCCACCACGTGGTCCCGGAAAAGGTCGTACCCGATGATTCCGTGGATGGTAATGCCCAGGGAAGGCGAAAAATTCATTTCCCGGTCCAGCACCACGTACAATTGCTGGCCGGGATTGACCATCCCCTTTAATTTAAAAATATTGCCGGTGGAACGGAGGGCGTCGATGGGATCGCCTGTCCCCAGGCCCCGGATCTGGATTTTCGCGACATTTCGGAGCTCTATGGAGTCCTGGTCGGCGACGTTGAAAAGACTGGGTTTGTTCACGCCGGTATCCAGGATAAAACGCAGCGGGGTCCCGTTGACTTCGAGCGGGATAATCATCAGGTTATTCACCAATTCAAATCGGATCTTCGGGCTTTTTTTACGGCCGTCCAGCAACTGGTAATGCTGGGCCGTCCCTGGAAACAGCCAAGTAGCATCCCCAGAAGCAGACCGATCCGCGCATATCGTACAAGCTTCATTACCAGTAGTGTATCTCTTAAAGTTACTAATTA
>CAXQQM010000088.1:0-5034 GCA_964226055.1 Robiginitalea sp.
GGAGCCTCCCCTTTGAATCCCTGGAGGAACGGGTGGATTACTACCTGGACCTCAACAAGGCCGATATCGGCGCCAAATACCGCGAGGGGAATATCGAGATCAAACAACGGCTGGGCACCTGGTCCGACGGCTGCCTTACCCCGCACCACTGGGGCCGGTTTGAAAATTATACAAAATGGAGTTTCCCTTTGGCAGAACCTGATGCTATTCTTGATCAAATTGCCCAAAACCCCGATTGCTGGTTGCCTGTAAGGAAGCGCCGACAGATAGCTTTTCTGCACGGGAAGCCGGATTCGCTTGCCATCTCGCCCTCCGGGGATGGGATCCACGCCGGTTGCCAGGTGGAATATGCCGTCATTTCCGTCCGCGGCAGGAAATGGTTTTCTATAGGCTTTGAATATTTTGGTCCCGACTTCCCAGCCCTCACCGAGTCACAGGTTCTTGCTATCCTTGGGAAAGAGTCATTGACCCTTGACGACTCCAAGGGCTACGCGGAATTCCTGGTCCCTGCCAGTTAATTTGACAGGGTAATCCTGCATGCCGATTACCCGCATTTACTACCTTATCCCTTACTTTTAGTAAAAAACGGGAATCATGGGCGTTAACGGTATTCTGATATGGCTGGTTATCCTGCTTGCCGCTATCATTCTACTGGCTTTACTGAGCCTGCCCGGCAGGAATTTCGGCCAAAAGTTCCTGATGCTCCTGGTGCTGAACTTTGTCCTGCATTTCCTGAATATCTTTTTTTCGGAATTCTCGACCCATGTCCTCAGCGTTTACCTCAACCCCTTTTTTGCCTCTAATTACGGCCCTTTGCTCTGGCTGTACTTCCGCCAGTTCAAGAGCCGTGAAAGTACCATTACCCCCGCTAATTTTATGTTCTTCCTCCCTTCCCTGGTTTTTCTGGTATGGGGTTTGGCGGCGGGATTTACCTATGGGGTGCTTACCGGTATTTCCATTTTTATCCTGATGGTAAATTTTGGCTTTGTGATTGCCTGCACCTCAATGTATTTCAAAAAAGAAGGGGCCTATTCCCTGACTGAAAAGAAATGGCTCCTCTCCCTGATCGGACTCTTTGGGATCTTGCTGGCCACGGCAGCTTTTAACTTGTTTTTTTCAATGACCCGGGCCACTCGCTTCCAGGACAGGAGCATTACCTTGGTGTTTGCATTTGCCGCCCTGATCCTCGTGGCCCTTGTTTATTTTGCCATCATTTCCCCGGAAATCTTTTCCAGTTTCAAGGAAAAATACCTCGGTTCCCCTCTGAGCCGGAAAGAAAGTGGGGAACTTGCCCTGAAAATCGAAACCCTGCTAAGAGAAACCGGACTGTTCCTCGAACCGGATATCTCCCTGGAAAAGCTAGCTGCCGAAACGGGCACTTCACAGAAAAAAGTTTCCCAGGCCATCAACCAGCACCTCGGCAGCAATTTTTACGACTTTATCAATTCGCTGCGAGTGGAACAAGCGTCCCGCATGCTTGGGGACCCTCAGTATGCAGCACAACCCATTAAGTACATTATGTACGACTGCGGGTTCAGCAACAAAGTCAGTTTCAATAAGGCTTTTAAGGACCGGACCGGTATGACCCCGTCCGAATTCAGGAACCGACAGGTCAACGGGTAAACCTGCCGTCAGATTTACCCCGTCCTGCTCCCATACGCTTTTATTTGTATTATGAAATCGTATTTGAAGGACGGGACAGCCGGAGTGCTTATCCTGGCAACTGTTTTCCTGACCATGAAATGGATTACCCTGGACCTTCGGGTAGCTACCCTGACAGCTTCCCTCCTGATCGGCGGATATGCTTTTGCGGCCACGAAAAAGCGCCGGATTTCCGCAAGCCTTATCTTATGGTCCGTAGTGCCTCTTGTAGTTGCCTTTTACCTGCTTATTGTCCGTGAATTGCCCGGAATGTGGCTGGCATTACTGGTATTTCCAATCGCCTCAATCTCAGGAGGGGTGATCCGTCAAAACAAATTTGCCGCGATTGGGTTCCTGCTGATTGCAATCTTTTCCTTCCTGTTGGTCCCTGGGATCGTAGAAAAAAACCTTTCCCGTTACCCCGACGAAAAAGCACCTGACGTTGCCCTGTCCCCTTTAGGCGGAGGTGAAATGATGGCCCTGGAACAGCTTGAGGGCCAGGTCGTGGTCATTGACTTTTTCGGCACCTGGTGCGCGCCCTGCATCGAGGAAATGAAGGTGCTGGAAGCCGTTAAGGCACAGTACAAAAACGACGAACGGGTAGCATTCCTGCTGGTCTGTACGCAATTCGGCAGGGACACGCCTGAGAAGGCCAGGAAATTCATCGCCGACAGGAATCTGGACTTTCCCGCATTTTTTGACCCGGAAAACCGTGGCCACGCAGCCTTTGGATTCACGGGGGTCCCCGCATTGGCGATTATTGACAGGGGAGGTACTCTCCGTTTTAAGCACGAAGGTTATAACGCGTCCGAGGACCTTGAAACCAATCTGATCCGCTTTATCAATTCCCTTTTAAAGCCATGATGGGAAAAATTATTACTTTAAGGCCGCAATCCGCTTCAGGCCTTCCGGGCCTCCCATAAACCTTCATGAAAACACCAAACGCCCCCTGGTACTACCTGTTATTGCTCATCCTCGCCGGGGAGTCCGTTTTCATCCTCCCATTTGTCCTTTCCCGCGTCTTCCGGCCAACCGTGTTGGAGGCCTTTGACCTGACCAACGTGGAGCTGGGCCTTTGCTTTTCGGTATACGGCATCGTTGCCCTGATCGCCTATTTGCTGGGCGGCCCGCTTGCCGACCGCTACGCGCCACGGCGGCTGATTGCCATCGCCCTCTGGACAACCGCCCTGGGCGGCATAGTTTATGCCACCTTTCCCGGATTTACCGTGCTGCGGATCCTCTACGGATATTGGGGATTCACCACCATTTTCCTGTTTTGGGCCCCGATGATCAAAGCTACCCGGGTTTGGGGGGGCACGGGATCCCAGGGGAAAGCTTTCGGCTTTCTCGATGGGGGCCGCGGGCTGGTGGGGGCCTTGTTTGGGACTCTCGGGGTCCTTGTTTTTTCCCTCTTCCTGGTCTCGGAAGCCCTGGACGCCACCTTTGAAGAGCGGCAGGAAGCATTTAAATACGTCATTTTGTTTTCATCTGCCCTGGTCGCACTCGTCGGGGGGTTGGTCTGGCTCTTTATGAAAACGGGGGATGGGGACGAAAAAGCCATCCGGGTAGACCGGATTACCCGCTCACAAATAGGCGAAGTCCTGCAACTCCGGTCTGTCTGGCTCCTAATGCTGATTATCCTTTGCGGGTATGTGGGTTACAAAATCACCGATGTCTTTTCCCTTTATGCCCAGGACGTGATGCGCTACGACCAGGTCCAATCGGCACAGGTAGGCACGTTTTTACTGTTTATCCGACCGGTGATCGGTATTTTGATCGGTGTGGTAGCCGACCGGACCCAGACAACACTGATGCTCTTTTTGAGTTTTGTCATCGCTGCAGGGGGCTCCCTCCTCTTCGCCACCGGGCTGGTTACCCATTCCGCCACTGTTCTGTTCTTTGTTTCCACATTCATTGTGGCAGCGGGCGTATATGCAACACGCGCCATTTATTTTGCCGTGATGGAACGGGGCCGAATCCCATTGTTGCTCACAGGCACCGCTGTGGGTATGGTGTCCCTTGTGGGATATACCCCGGATATTTTTGCCGGCCCCGCCATGGGTTATCTCCTGGATGCCTCCCCCGGACCCCCGGGCCACCGGCACGTCTTCTGGATGCTCGGGGCTTTTTCTGTACTAGGGGGTGCCGCCGCCTGGGCCTATCACCGGCGCTACAGCCAGGGGAAAAATGACTAATACACCAAACCGTATACTGTTTCAGGCCTGCAAACACCCACCCCCGAAGCAGCTGCATTTTGGATTCGTGTTTTGATTATCTTTAAGGGAAAATCCGGGGTACTGGTAAATCACACGCAAATTCATTCCGTATGTCTGCTATGAGCGAACTCCCTGGCCTGCTCGCCTCGAAGACCACCGTCAAAAGAATGCTCCTGGGGGCATCCATCGGCCTTGCCATCATCTCCCTATTCGTCTTTTCAGTCGATGACCCGAATCCGGAGTGGGGGGCCAACTGGCGAATTCGACCTCTGGTCATTACCCCCCTGGCGGCTGCCCTGGGAATGCTGGCTTTCTACTTAAAAGACCTGGTACGACCCCAATCCGATGTGATGCGATTGTTAGTTTTCCTGCTGAGCCTGTTCGGTTTCCTGGTGGCCCTTTGGTTGGGGACAGTCCTGGGCCTTGACGGGACGCTATGGGACTGATCTGCCGATTTTGCAACTTCCCATTTCGAGATTTTACATGTCGCGATCCTGCCGGAACCGCCTGAGAGCAATTTACAATGAACTGCGTACCTTAGACGGAAAATCAATCACGGGATGCCCCATCCAATCGCCTATCCGAAAAAAGTTTACCTGAACGGGAAAATCCTCGATGCCGAGGAGGCCCGGATTTCCGTTTTTGACCGGGGGTTTCTATTCGGGGATGGGATCTACGAGGTGATGGCCCGTATTGGCGGCCGGTTTTTCCGGCAGGCCGAACACATGGCGCGCATGCAAGCCTGTCTGGAAAAAATTGCCATCCCCTTTGACGCATCCCGTCTCGAGGCGAAAATCCCGGCCCTCCTGGAGGCATCCGGCCTGGCGGGCCAGGACTGCCTGCTCTACCTGCAGGTGACCCGGGGTACGGCCCCGCGGCAACACGCCTTCCCCCCGGACATCCAGCCCACCGCCATGATGTACGCCTGGCCCAAAATCCTTCCGGAGGTTGAAACAACCCGGGCTTCTGTAATTACCCGGGAGGATTTCCGCTGGCATCGCTGCGATATCAAATCCACCTCCCTGTTGGGAAATATCCTGTCCAACCAGGAGGCCGCCGCCAACGCCTGTTACGAAACCATTTTCCTGCGGGATGGACGGGTTACGGAGGCTTCCCACTGCAATGTGTTTTTCGTACGGGGCGAGGTGGTTTATACGCATCCCGCCGACACGAACAT
>CAXQQM010000089.1:0-4863 GCA_964226055.1 Robiginitalea sp.
CCCCCCCCCCCCCCCCCCCCCCCCCCCCCCCCCCCCTTTTTAATGATACGGCGACCACCGAGATCTACACCACCTGTGACACTCTTTCCCTACACGACGCTCTTCCGATCTCGAACCCCGAACCCGGATGTTTTGTGCAACCGGGAGATTAAATTTGACCTGTTCCTCAAGATCGCGCTCGACCTGGGGGCAGATTATGTGGCTACCGGCCATTATTGCCGAAAGGGCGAAGTCACGGGCCCTGACGGCCGGGTTCGCTACCGACTCCTGGCAGGGGCCGACGCCAATAAGGACCAGTCGTACTTCCTCTGTCAACTCAACCAGGAACAGCTCTCCCGGGCCCTTTTCCCCATTGGACACCTCCAGAAATCCGAGGTTCGGGCCCTGGCAGCAAAAAACGATTTGGTTACCGCCGACAAAAAGGATTCCCAGGGCCTCTGCTTTATCGGGAAAGTACGCCTGCCGGAGTTTCTGCAACAGCAGTTGCAACCGCGGGAAGGCCGGATTGTGGAAATCCCCGCCACGGCAGCCCAGTACCTCAGGGAAGTCCCTGAATTTTCGAACCGCCGGGAGGAGCTCGCCTATTTTTCGGAGAAGCAGGTGTATGACCCATCGGACGGCCGGGAGGTCGGCCTCCACCAGGGGGCCCACTATTTTACGATCGGCCAGCGCAAAGGCCTGGATGTCGGGGGGACCCCGGACCCGCTTTTTGTGATCCAGACGGATGTGGCGAAAAACATTATCTATACCGGGCAGGGCAAATCGCATCCGGGCTTGTATCGGCGGACACTGTTTGTTGCAGACGACGAATTGCACTGGGTGCGCCCGGACCTGGCACTCGACCCCGACCAGGCCATGGAGGTGCAGGCCCGGATCCGCTACCGGCAAGTCCTTCAGCCTGCCACATTGTACAAAATAGAAGGCGGGCTGTACGTGGATTTCAGGGAACCCCAGTCGGCCATTACCGAGGGGCAGTTTGTTGCCTGGTACCTCGGCGAGGAACTCATCGGCTCCGGGGTGATTGCCTGATGGGGAAACCGCCAGTGAAAACACCATGGACAGAAGGCCGGTGGGCTGCATATCGCCATCCGGACGACCAGGATTAAAATTATACTATGCCAGACAATCGAATTACCCGCCTTTTTGACATTCAGTACCCGCTGATACAGGCGGGAATGGTTTGGACCAGTGGTTGGCGGCTTGCCGCCGCCGTATCGAATGCCGGGGGCCTGGGGCTGATCGGGGCTGGCAGCATGTACCCGGACATCCTCAGGGAGCACATCCGCAAGTGCCACGCCGCTACCGGGAAACCCTTTGGGGTGAACGTCCCGATGCTCTACCCGGATATCGACAAGGTGATGGATATCATCCGGGATGAAGGGGTGCCCATTGTTTTCACTTCCGCGGGAAACCCGAAAACATGGACCGGGGCGCTGAAGCGCTCGGGAATCACCGTGGTCCACGTGGTCAGTAGCGTGAAATTTGCCCTCAAGGCCCAGGAGGCGGGGGTAGATGCGTTGGTGGCAGAAGGGTTTGAGGCAGGCGGCCACAACGGACGGGACGAAACCACGACCATGGCCCTGATCCCTTCGGTCCGGGATAAAGTGGACCTCCCGCTCCTGGCCGCCGGCGGTATCGCCACCGGACGGGCCATGCTGGCAGCTATGGTCCTGGGTGCAGACGGGGTACAGGTGGGCAGTCGGTTTGTGGCCAGCGAGGAGGCCTCTTCCCATCCGGCTTTTAAGCAGCGCGTAGTGGAGGCCCAAGAGGGGGATACCCGGTTGACCCTGAAGGAACTGGCCCCGGTCCGGTTGTTAAAAAACAAGTTCTACGCGGATATCGAGTCGGCCTACGCCAACTGCGCCAGTCCGGAAGAATTGAAGGAATTGCTGGGCCGGGCGCGCGCCAAACGCGGCATGTTTGAGGGGGACCTGGAGGAAGGGGAACTCGAAATCGGCCAGGTATCAGCCATCATCCACGACATCCGGCCGGCCGCTGAAATCGTGAGGCAGATGATGACCGAATTCGAAGCGGCGCGGAAACAGGTGCCGGATTTATTCTGAATAACCCCTGAAATTCTGAACCATCAAAAGACCGACCGGCTGATCGCCAGGTCGGCGGATTGCCAGACCGAGTCGAATTCCCGCTGAATGGCCCGGGCTGCTTCTTTCTTCCCCTGGGCCTCGAGCGCCTGTGCCAACCCGTAGAGCGACCAGCCATTTTGCCGGAGTTTTTCAAGATCGGAACGATAAACCGCTTCGGCGCGGTCAAAGTCCCCGGCTAACAGCAGGACGGCGCCCAGGTTTTGGCGGGGCGGGATATGCCAGGCAGATGGTTCCGTATACGCCAGGTCGTCCTCAAGTGCCACTGCCTGCTCCAGGTAGGCCACCGCCTGGTCGTAATCCCCTTCCAATGCTGCCAGTTCCCCGGCTATCACTGCACGGGCCACCCCCGCTATCCGATCGGAAGAATTGTGGGCTGTCGCAACGATTTCCGCGAGTTCCGGTAGCCCGATTAAGGCATCGATGGCCTCGAGTTCCTCCCGGGCTTCCCTTGCATTCCCTTTTCGGATAAAAGCGATCCCCCGGGCGTAATGACGCATCAGGCTGAGGTGCAGGTTTCCGGGGCCCGGTGCCGGAAAGGTCAGGATATCGTTCCATTTCCCGAAGCGGGTATACGCCAATAAGGGGGTGGAGGCAAAATCCTGCAGGAAATGCAATTGCCCCATTTGGCCAACAGGTACTTTTTCGGCAGTTTTCTGTGCCGCTTCAATGGCCGTGGTACTCTCCCCGATGAGGCTTGCCGCCGACCAGAGGAAGTGGATGTTGTGGGGATAGTACCCGAGTGGATAGATGCCCTGGGAAAAGCACTGCGAAATATAATCCTCGTCGGCCTCTATGGCCAGTTTATTCACCCTAACGGCATCCTGATACCGGCCCACGCGAATATAAATATGGGAGGGCATATGAACGATGTGACCGGCAGCGGGCATCAGGCCCTCAAGGCTTTCTGCACTGCTTACCGCACGGTCAGGGTCCGGAAGTTCCATCAGGTGGATATAGTAGTGATGGGCCCCGGGGTGGTCCGGTTGCACCTGGATAGCTTTTTCCAGTGCAGCCTTTGCCTCCAGGGTATTTGGGGCGGGGTTGCCCTCCATATCCCAATAGGACCAGGGCATTGTATTCATAATAGCCGCGGCATAGAGGGTCAATACGTCCGGGTGTTCCGGGTGACGGTGGGCGACTTCCTGCATGGCCTCCATATACGCGCTATTCAATTCAGAGGTATCAACCAGGGTATCCGGGCTGTAGCGGGCATTCAGGGCCCGGACCAAATCCCGTTCCAGGGCACTGGCTTGCGACGCATGGCGATTCGCTTCTTCGAGTGCCTCCCACGCTCTCTTTTTGCGCTCCGTATCGGGTGCCGGATCGTTGATGTTCGGACCGAGGCCATAAGCCTGTCCCCAGTAGGCCATGGCCGCGGACGGCGCCAGCCTGGCCGCTTCCATAAACGAACGGTGTCCCTCGGCATGGTTGAACGCATAGGTCAGCCGAAGGCCCTGGTCAAAAAAGGCCTGGGCCCGGGGCGACGCATTTTGTACGGGCAGGGAATGGGTGCCGAGGTTCTCGAATAACGGGACAATTTGACGCGTACTGTCCACTGGTTCGAGCATAAATCGGGCAACCGTACATTTGAACGCGCCGATGGAAGCCGCTGAGCGTTTGGGCAATACGTTTGTTTTTTCAGTTTGATGGATCATAAGGGCGGCCAGAAGGACGAGGCACGCCAAAATACCCGGATACAGCTTGTTTTTCATCGGAAGGCAAATTAGGCGGTTGCAGAAGTTTTTCTTGTCGCAGCCTGGGGAACCGAAGGGCTGTAAGGGTCGGTACCGCATGAAGATACATAAAAGCAGTCAGCTGGTCAATAAAAATAGATACCCGCCAGGAGGTACCTGGCCGGGCAGCCTGGTCTATTCCGCTTTTAAATCCAATTTGAGCAGGTAGGAATCTGCCGTTATAAACAAGGCGCTCTGGTCGGCATTCAGGGCGCAATTCGAGGTTTTTTCCCCGGTTAATATTTTCCCTAGTACTTTTCCCTGCGGCCCAAAAACAAATACGCCCCCGGGGCCGGTGGCAAAGATATGGCCCGAAGGGTGCACCACCATGCCGTCGGGATTCCCGGTTTCTGCAGGGTTCTGATCGGTTGCGTCATAGAATATTCGCCCATTGGCCAACGAGCCATTTTCGGTAAGCTCATACTCCATCCAGATGGCGTGATCGGGATCGGAATTGGAAACAAATAGCCGCGACCCGTCAGGGGATAGCCCAATCCCGTTGGGGCGGCTCAGGGCATCGGTCAACAGTTCCGGTTTCCCCCCGGGTTTGAGCCTGAACACCCCCTGGAATTTAAGTTCCTTAGCCGGGTCGTCAACAAGTCCTGGCAGGCCGTATGGGGGGTCGGTGAAATAGAGTACGCCATTAGAATCGTAGACGGCATCATTCGGGCTGTTCAGGCGAGCGCCCTGGTAGGTATCCGCCAGTGTTTCGAATGTATCCGATGGACTGTGCAGGGGGGTTGCCATACGGGCAATTCTACGGTCCCCGTGCTGACAGAGCACCAGGTTGCCGGAGCTATCCAGCAACAACCCATTGGAACCCGGTTCGGATCCTTTGAAATTCTCCCCTGTAAATCCCGAGGGCTCCAGGTAGATACGGCTGCCGGTATCCGGGTCCCACCGGTAAATGGCATTCCGCGGGATGTCGGAATACAACAGGTAGCCGCCGGCTTCCACCCACAGTGGGCCTTCTGTCCAGTCGTGTCCCTCCGCCAGGATTTCCAGCTGGCTTCCCCCGGGGACAA
>CAXQQM010000090.1:0-8035 GCA_964226055.1 Robiginitalea sp.
TGGCGTCCTAACCCCTAGACGAACGGGCCGTATCTCAGTAGGCGCCCGGCCGGATCAACCGGCTGGTTGCCAAACGCACCTTGTAATTAGGCAGGTGCAAAAATACAATATTTTTTTTGCCTGCCAACAACTGGCAAAGTTTTTTTAAACCCTAATAGGCTTTGGCAAAAAGCACCCGGTAGGGCGACGGTTTCCCAGTGCGTACGCAACTTCCCGGGTCCGGCTTCGGGTCGAGCGGGATGCAGCGAATCGTCGCCTTGGTCTCCTCCTTTATCCGCTCTTCGGTCTCGTCGGTTCCGTCCCAATGGGCCGAAACGAAACCGCCGGTGGTGGCGATCACCTCCCTGAATTCCTCATAAGTGTCCACCTCGGTAATGCCGGCATCCCGGAAGTCCTTCGCGCGCTGATAAATCGCATCCTGGATTTCGCCGAGCAGGTTGCCGATATACTCCTCGATACCTTCTGCCGGGACGACTTGTTTTTCCAGCGTATCCCGACGGGCCACCTCAAAGGTGCCGTTCGCCAGGTCGCGCGGGCCCACCCCCAGGCGTACCGGAACACCCTTCAATTCGTATTCGTTGAATTTAAACCCGGGCTTATGGGTGTCCCGGTCGTCGTATTTTACGGAGATCCCCCTGTCCCTGAGTCGGGCCGCCAACGGGTTCACCACCGCACTGATTGCCTCCAGTTGCTCCTGCCCCCGGTAGATCGGGACGATCACTACCTGTATCGGCGCCAGTTTCGGGGGAAGCACCAGGCCGTTGTCATCGCTGTGCGTCATGATCAGCGCCCCCACCAGGCGGGTGGAGACGCCCCAGGAAGTTGCCCAGACGTATTCCTGCTGGCCTTCCGTATTGTCGAATTTCACATCAAAGGCTTTGGCAAAATTTTGCCCCAAATAGTGGGAAGTGCCTGCCTGCAAGGCTTTCCCATCCTGCATCAGGGCTTCGATGCAATAGGTTTCCACCGCCCCGGCAAAGCGTTCCCCGGCCGTCTTGGTCCCCTTGATCACCGGTACGGCCATGTGCTCCTCGGCAAAGGTGGCGTAGACGTCCAGGATGGTTTCCGCCTCCGCGATGGCTTCGGCCTCAGTGGCGTGGGCGGTATGCCCTTCCTGCCAGAGGAATTCGGCCGTCCGCAAAAACAGGCGCGTTCGCATTTCCCAGCGGACCACATTGGCCCATTGATTGATCAGCAACGGCAGGTCCCTGTAGGACTGGATCCAACGCCGGTAGGTATCCCAGATAATGGTTTCGGATGTAGGCCGGACGATGAGTTCCTCTTCCAAACGGGCTTCCGGGTCCACCACGATACCGCTCCCGTCCTCGGCATTTTTCAGCCGGTAGTGCGTCACAACTGCGCATTCCTTGGCAAAGCCCTCCACGTGGCTGGCTTCCTTGCTCAGATAGGATTTCGGGATAAAAATCGGGAAGTAGGCGTTCTGGTGACCCGTATCCTTGAACATCTTGTCCAGGGCGGCCTGCATCTTCTCCCATATGGCATACCCATAAGGTTTGATGACCATACACCCCCGTACGCCGGAGTTTTCGGCCAGATCCGCTTTTACCACGAGTTCATTATACCATTTGGAATAATCCTCGCTGCGCGTAGTTAGATTTTTACCCATTCAATGTAGTTTGGCACAACTATTGTGACTTTGTTAACGAAAATAGTTCGTCAAAACTAACTATTTTTAATATGTTCAACAATAAATAAAAAATTGCACCCATGAGACCACCCCTACCCCACATCAACCTTCAAAACACCCTGGTATTCGGGCTGTTTGGGTTGCTTCTGGCTTCCTGCGGTTCCTATCAATCCGCCTCGTATTACGACCGTGACGGCATTTATGGTGCCGAAGACCGCGTGGTGCGCTATGAAAAGCCGCCAGCGCGCCAGGTTCCCCCTGCACGCCAGCAACAAAGTACCGAACAGGACCCTTACGAGACCTATTTTGGGGATCGCGCCCGCGAACTCGGCGAAGTACTGGATAGCGAGGTCTTCACCGACATCGACTCCTATTCCAGCCAGGACAGCCTGGCCTATGCAGACGACCGCACGATCGGTAACCCGAACGATTATTTTGACGAATACAACAACGACTATGAAGGATACCCGGCCTGGGGCGACCAGGGCGGCAACCTCACAGTGAACGTCTACGGAGGCGGCTGGGGCTACAACAATTGGGGTTGGAACAACTGGGCTTGGGGCAGCCCGTGGGCCTTTGGAGGCTGGTATTCCCCCTGGGGTGCTGGCTGGGGCTTCAACAACTGGGGCTGGGGATGGAATTCCTGGCGCTGGAACCGTTGGGGCTGGGGCTGGGGCTGGAACAACTGGGGCTGGAATGGCTACTGGGGTTGGAATGGCTGGGGCAACCCGTATTACGGGTATGGAGGATATTGGGGTAACCGCTACTGGCGCAATGGTTTCTACAACAATGCCTATGCCTATAACAGGGGACGCCGCGGGCTCTACAACCGGAATCCCGGGGTAACGCGCAACGCCAGGTACAGTTCTGGTGCGCGCACCACATCACAATACCGAACAAACAGCGGGCGCTCCAATCTGAACCGCAACGGCAGGTATTCTGCCGCCAGGTCCCGTTCCAACCTGGACGCGGCCGCCCGCAACCGGGCGTATCGCTCCAGCAGGTCTACCCGGACCTCCCCGTCTTATGGCAACTCCCGGAGTTCGCGTTCTTATAGCGGGTCGTCCAGGGGATATAGCCGATCCTCAGGCTACAACCGTTCGGGAAGCACCCCGAACCGGAGTTACTCTTCCGGACGGACCAGCCGGGGACGCACGGGTACGTACAGCAGCGGCCGAAGCAGCAGCCGGTCTTCTGGCAGCTATCGCAGCAGCGGCCGAAGCAGCAGTCGCTCATCGGGTAGTTTCCGAAGCAGCGGTGGCAGTAGCCGGTCTTCTGGCAGTATGCGTAGCAGCGGCGGCAGCAGCCGGTCCTCAGGAGGGCGTTCTTCCGGGGGTCGCAGCGGTGGCCGGAGCGGCGGACGCGGCGGCATATAACGATCATCCCCATTTCATAATCAAAAAGCATCACCAATGAAACGTATATTCACTTTCATCCTGCTCGGCCTATGCGTAAACGCATCGGCGCAGACCATCAACGACGTCCTACGATACGGCCTGGAAGAAACCCAGGGGTCGGCACGCTTCCAGGCAATGGGCGGGGCCTTTGGGGCCCTGGGAGGCGACTTGTCTTCCCTGAATATCAACCCGGCCGGTTCTGCCGTCTTCAGCAACAACATCCTCACCGTCTCCGGCGGGAATTACAACCGGGACAACGCGGCCGGCTTCGGCCCTGCAGGCAGTACGCTGGAAGGCCTCAATGCCGTAGAGCTCAACCAGGTCGGAGGGGTTTTTGTTTTCAAGAGTACCGAGGGTGCAGCCTGGAACAAACTGGCCCTTGGGGTGAATTACGACATGGTGGAGAATTTTGACGACCGCTACCGGATCGTCGGCAGCAACCCCAACGGTATCGATACATACTTCCTGAACTTCGCCCAGGGTGTGCCGCTCGGGCCACTGCGCGTCCAGGATGGGGAAACCGTGGTGGATGCCTACCTGGATATCGGGTCGAGCCTGGGGTTTGCCGACCAACAGGCATTTCTGGGCTTCCAGGCCGGGTTTATCGACCCGGTAGACCCGGATGACGACGGGAATACGGACTATTTCTCCAATGCGGATTATTCCACCGTCAACCAGGATTACATCCAGAGCACCAATGGGTACAACAGCAAGTTTACGCTGAACTTTTCCGGCCAGTACCAGGAGAATTTCTACCTCGGTGCCTCCCTGAACTTCCACTCTGTACTGTACGAGCGACTGACGTTCCTGGACGAAAGCGGTTACGACGCGGGTTCCCCCATCCAGTCGGCCACTTTTGACAGCTTCCTGCACACCGAAGGGTCCGGGTTTTCCCTGCAAATCGGCGCCATCGCCAGGCTGGGCGACGTGGTTCGTATCGGCGGGGCTTACCAATCCCCTACCTGGTACCGCCTCACGGACGATTTCTCTCAGGCGGCCAATTCGGATTTTGCAGACAAAAACCCGAATGTCACCAATATCGACCTGGGGGTGATCAACCTTTTCGACACCTATACAATCAAGACCCCCGCCAAGGTCACCGGGAGTATCGCCCTCGTATTCGGACCCGAGGGGCTCCTGAGTTTTGACTACGATTACCAGGATTTCTCCAACGCGGAGCTTCGCCCTGCATCCGACGCTAATTTCGCCTCGGAAAACGCATTTATGGCAGATGTACTCGGCGGGGTCTCCACCTATCGCCTGGGCGGGGAATACCGGATCGACCGGGTGAGCCTGCGCGGCGGGTACCGCTACCAGACAAGTCCGTATAAGGAGGAGGGCATTTGGGGCGACCTGGAGGCCTATTCCGGCGGTATTGGCTACAGCTGGGGGCCCAACCGCCTCGACGTTTCCTACAGCCGCAGCGAACAGGACGTCACCGAGGCGCTATACGACGGCGGCCTGGGGGATGCTTTCATCAACCGCGTGAACAATTACGTCACTGTGGGATATACGGTGAACTTCTAGAGCGCAGCGATACGTTTTCAGCGTAAATCCTACCTCTTCAGCGTAAAATGGGCCCGGACCAGGTTGGCCACCAGGACCCCTTGCTCGTCCCGGCTGTATTCCAGGCGGAACCAGTAGTCGGAAGACGGGAGAGGCCGGCCGTTGAAATTGCCGTCCCACCCAACACTTGTCTCGTCGATTTGTTTGAGGAGTTTCCCATAGCGGTCAAAGATGAACACCACCGGTTCGGTGAGCTGTTCAATGCCGAGGATATGCCAGGTATCGTGGATACCGTCCGCATTCGGGGTAAAGAATTTCGGGTAGCCGATTACCAGGAATTCGATGGGTTCGGTGGTCCCGCACCCGTTCCGGTCGTTGATAATCACCGTGTTGATCCCCGGGGGGACGTCGTTGAAAATCGGGGACTCCTGGAATGGACCTCCGTTGATTGCGTACTCGTAATCCCCGTTCCCCACGGGGATGATCTCAATATTGTTGCTGTCCGACAAATCCGATAGGATGTCCACCCGGTCCAGCTGGGGTTCCCCGTAATAGGTTATCAGGATGTCGTCCGCATAAACCTCCGAGGTTGTTGCGGTGACTTCCACAAAATACCGACCGGAGTCCGGGCTGGAGACCGTCAGTTCGGTAGCCCCGGGCCCCGTGGCCAGGGTTGCGTCAATCGTCCCGTCGTCGTCGTAATCCACCGTCCAGACAATATCCGCAATATCCGGGCCTGCCGGCGAATTCAGGGCACTCAGCACGATATCCGGGTCGCCCTCGCAGGCGGTGATATCCAGGCCGAGGAATTCATCCCGAAGCGTACAATCCAGGGCCGTGTCCTGGTTGGTGTTCACCGAATTCCCGGTAAAGGTCAGTGAAAAGGGTTCGGGGTCCCCGTCAAAATTCGTGTTGTAATTGTTGATGAGCAGGTAGTAGATTTCCCCGGGTTGGACCTCGAGGAAGGCGTCGTAGGTATTCTGGCTCCCCGTAAGGTGTGGGGCGCCGACCTGTCCGTTTTCCGGGTTGATGCCCACCCCGGTAAAATTCGTGTCGTTTACCTCGTAATTACAGCGGATGGGCTGGGCCGTGCCATTGCTGATGTCCGCGCAATCCACATCCGGCCCGTAAAGGGCAAAATCCCATTCCGCAGTCACGGTTCCCGAGGTTCCCGGGAGCGCTTCGATATCAAAACCGATCTGCCCCCCGGTACCCGCCCGGAAAACAAACCAGGAGGTGTTGTTTTCGATATTCGCCGAGGTATTGCTGCCTTTTTCCAGGCACCCCGATTGGCGGATGACGTCCGGGTCAAAATCGTCAATGTCGCCCCCGCCGTCTGCAAACCAGGTGCGCACGGTATCCGCGCAGACCGGGATGGCCGACCGGCAATCCGGTGAATTCTGGGCGGTCACGGCCGGGACATAAAACAGGCAGCCCAGGAGTAATACCAGGTAGTTCTTCATAGGGTTTGGGGCACGAATTTCTGTATAGTATAACTCCCGTGGGTACGATTTAGTATAGGTTTACCGAAGTTTTTGACCGTTAATCGACCAACGGACAAGGCATGGGAGCCTCAGCGTTTCAGGGCGAAATGTGCGTTCAGGTACCGGGCTTCCACACGTTGGCCGCTGGAATCCGTGTAGGTCAGACGGAACCAGTAGTCGGACCCCGGCAACAGGCGGCCGCGGAAAGTACCGTCCCAACCGGCAGAGGTGCCGTCCAGTTGTTTGAGCAGTTTCCCGTACCGGTCAAAAATGTGCACCACCGGGTCGGTGAGCGTTTCGATACCGCGGATGTGCCAGTTGTCGTGCTGCCCGTCCCCGTTGGGGGTGAAAAAGGGCGGATACCCCACCACGGTTATCGTTTCGGTGATTTCCCCGCAACCGAGGGCATCCCGCATCCGCACCTGATGTGACCCCGCAGGCACACCTTCAAAAATGGGACTTTCCTGGAAGGGGCCGTCGTTCAGGGCGTATTCAAAGCTGCCTGAAGCCCCTGTCTCCACCGTTACCCGGTTAGACGCCGAAAGGTCTTCCACCAGGACATCCGAGATACTCGGAGGGGACGAAAGGATGACCTCCACGGTGCGCTGCACCTCACAGGTTACCCCCCCGGAAGCCGTCGAAGCGGTTAATGTATAGGTGCCCGCCTGGCTGACCGTGCGCCCGGGGCCGGAGGTACCGTCCTGCCAGCTGTAGGCCACCCCCGGTTCCGCCTGGCTCTGCCCGATGGCGGCACTCCCGCCATTGTCGCAGATATACACCTGCTCGTCAAAATCCAGGTTTGGGGTCAAAAGGACCTCCAGTTCAAATTGGGAGGAGGCATCGTAACAATTCGGGTTTTCCAGGGAGGTAACCCGTACGTAAACGGTATGGTTCCCCGGGCCCGGAGACCAGTTGTCCGGCAGGACGGCAATCCCCGCCTGTGCATCGAAATTGCTGGCGTGATAGGTTACGCGGAACTCCCCGGGGTCCTGGGACCCGAGGGCTTCTGCATCCCGGGCAGGTAAATGGTAGGGTGCTTCGCCGCTGCAGATAATCGCATCGGCCACGGGTTCGGATCGGGCCGCCGGGCTGAAACCCACCTGGACATCGCTGATGACCTGGGAGCCGTCCGGCAAATCGACCACGATGCGGTACATGGCGGCCGTAGTTGCCGTATACGTTGCTGAGGTTTCCCCCGGGATTGGGCTGTAGCCCGATCCCGTATCGGCAAACCACTGGTAGCCCGTAGCCGACGAGGTAGTACCGTCCAGCAGCACCGCTTCGCCTTCGCAGGCAGCCACGGGCGGCCCAAGCAGGTTGCTGATGATGGAGCAGTCCAGGGCATCATAGGGATGGTCTTCAAATATCTGGCCGGAAAACTGGATGGAAAAACCCGAATTCGTATTGCTGAAATTGTTGATGAGCAGGTAGTAATCCTCCCCGGGCTGTACATCCAGCCAGGGTTCGTACAGGAAGGTATCCGCACTACCCGACGGGTCTTCCCCTACCCCCATATAGACTTCGCGGTCCCGGTTGTCGAAGAAATTGCAGCGCACCGGCTCCCCGAGGTTGCCGCAGTCTGAGGCGCGATACAGGGCGAAATCCCAGTCCTCGGAGGGGTCAAAAGACACGTTAAATCCCAGTTGCCCCGCTGCGCCTGTCCGGAACCGGTACCAGGCGGAATTCGATTCGATATAGCCGGACAAGGTGGGCTCCAGGCAACCCGAGGTGGCCGCACCCCCGAAATCGTCTGTGCCGTACCCGGAAGTCCCCCCGTTTACCGGGGTGTTGCTGCATATTGGGATAGCCGTCTGGCAATCCGGGGAAATCTGTGCGGTCCCCCAGGTTGCCACCAACAGGAAAATACCTGCCGCCAGGCCGGTTTGTCTGCGTCTTTTTAACATGGTCGTACTTGGGCAAACTAAAAATAGGAAGGCCGATTCCTTAACACGAATTTATGTTGTGTACCCGCCCAAACACGCCATAAAGTGGCATATAAT
>CAXQQM010000091.1:0-8381 GCA_964226055.1 Robiginitalea sp.
GCGGATTGAAAATAAAAAACCCCGGCCAGGGCCGGGGTTGTTAGCACGGGCGGTAGCCCGTCGCAATAGGTTGTACTTTCAGGAGTAAATCTCCCTTCCTGAGAAGTGGAAGGCCCCTTCGATCTCCGCGTTTTCCTCACTGTCCGATCCGTGGAGGGCGTTTTCGGCGATCTCGGAGGCAAAGAGTTTGCGGATGGTTCCCTCGGCAGCCTCGGCGGGGTTTGTGGCCCCGATCAGGGCGCGGAAGTCCTCTACGGCATTGTCCTTCTCCAGGATGGCCGATACGATCGGGCCCCGGGTCATAAAGTCCACGAGCTCGCCAAAAAACGGACGCTCTTTATGGATGGCGTAGAACTCCTCGGCATCCCTGCGGCTCAGCTGGGTATATTTCATGGCGACGATACGGAAGCCCGCGGCGGTTATCTTTTCCAGGATCGGGCCGATATGCCCGTTTTCCACCGCATCCGGCTTGATCATCGTGAATGTTCTGTTTCCGGTCATTTTTAAAAATTTTGGGCAAAAGTACATTTTCTTGGTGCAACCACCAACAGAAAAGCCGCAGAGCCGCCCGGTCTTCTCTTTATTTAATTATATCTTTGCACGCATGAATACCGAAGATGCCCGTACGCTGCGGCACTGGTTGTCTACCCCCCAGCGCATCCTGCTGATACCCCATAAAAACCCGGATGGCGACGCCATGGGCGCCTGCCTGGGCTTGCAGCAGTTCCTGTCTGGATTCCAAGACGACGTGGCGGTTGCCTGCCCGAACGAATTCCCCGCATTCCTCAAGTGGATGCCCGGGGCCGAAGAAGTTTCCTTCTACTCCAAAGACCCTGAAGGCGTGGCGCGGCAAATCCGCGAGGCCGACCTGATTTTTACCCTGGATTTCAATGCTCTGAACCGGACGGGGGACATGGCGGATGCGCTGGAATCCACCCAGGCCCGCATGGTTATGATCGACCACCACCAAAGCCCGGAAGACTATGCACACCTGACGTATTCGGATCCAAAAATGAGCTCTACCTGCGAGATGGTCTACCGCACCATTCAGGCCCTGGAAGTTGAGGGGGAACTGTCGTCGGATGGGGCATCCTGCCTGTATGCGGGAATCCTGACGGATACCGGGTCGTTTAAATTTGCCTCCACCACCCCGGAGACCCTCCGGGTGGCCGCTGAGCTCATGGATTGCGGGGCGGACCACGTGGAGATTCACCGACAGATCTTCGATACCAACCGGCCCGAACGACTCCGCCTCCTGGGCATTGCCCTGAACAATATGAAAATCCTCCCATCCTTCCGGGCAGCATATATCACGCTATCCCAGGAAGAACTGGACCAATGTGATTTCCGCAAGGGGGATACCGAAGGCTTTGTCAATTACGGGTTGTCCATTGACGGGGTGGTGCTGGCAGCAATATTTATCGAAAGCAAGGAGGAAGGGATTGTCAAGATATCTTTGCGCTCCCGGGGCGCTTTCTCCGTCAACGAGGTGGCGCGGGCCCATTTTAAAGGCGGGGGCCACATCAACGCCGCAGGGGGACGGAGCGAGGAAGGCCTGAAGGAAACCGCAGCCCGGTTTGAATCCCTCCTGCCCGAATACAAAACTGAACTCCTGGCAGTATGAAAACGCGATTTGCCGTTATCGGCCTGCTCCTATTCGCCCTCGGTTGCGGGGAACCTGAAGTCCGTTGGCCTGTTTCCAGGCAGGGGGGGTCCTTCCTGAAGCTCTCCGCCGAGCGGAACAAACGGCTCCTGGAACAGGAGCAGGCGCTCCTGGACCGGATCATCGAAGCGGACAGCCAGCATACCTACCTGACCAGCGAAAGCGGATCCCGGTACTATTACCTGCAACAAGCCCCGGGCGATGGGTATACCCCCCGTCCCGACGACCTGGTGACGCTTACCTACGATATCCGGACCTGGGACAACGACACCATCTACCGGGAATCGGAAATTGGCCTGGTCCGGTATAAGGTAGACAAACAGGAATTATTCCCGGGTCTCCGCAACAGCGTAAAAATTTTACAGGAAGGCGAAAGCGCCGTGTTCTTCTTTCCTTCCTCCCTGGCCTTCGGGTACCACGGGGACCAGGAACGAATCGGGCCGAACCTCCCTGTCCAGAGTACCCTGACAATCATTAAAATCGAAAAACAATCGGATTCCCAATCATCCAATCCCTAATTCTATGAAACAGACATTTTCAATCATCCTGCTGATCGGCCTGCTGGCCACCGGCTGTAAATCCAACCAATACGCCGACCTGGGCGACGGGCTCTACGCCGAAATGCAGACCAATCAGGGGGAGATCATCCTCCGGCTGGAATACGAGCAGACACCGGTAACCGTAGCAAACTTCGTAACCCTGGCCGAAGGGACCAGCCCGTTTGTAAGCGAGGAATTCAAAGGAAAGCCCTATTACGACGGGCTCACATTCCACCGCGTGATGAAGGATTTTATGATCCAGGGGGGCGACCCATCGGGCACCGGCCGGGGCACGCCCGGGTACCGGTTTTCGAATGAAATTGTGGATTCCCTGGTCCACGATCGGAAAGGCATCCTCTCCATGGCCAATTCCGGGGGGACCAAAACCAACGGCAGCCAGTTTTTTATCACCCATGCCCCAACGCCCTGGCTCGACGGGATCCACACCGTATTCGGAGAGGTGGTCCAGGGGATCGGGGTAGTGGATTCCATTGCGGCTGTCCCCGTAGACCCTGCCAGCAACAAACCCCTGGATTCCGTAGTGATGGAAACCGTTGAAATTGTGCGCAAAGGCCGGGATGCGAAGGATTTCGACGCCGTGGAAGTCATGCGCAACTACTTTGCCCAGGAGGAGGCCGCCGAGGCGGCCCGACAGGAAAAATTACAGGACTATGTCCGGGAATTCGCCGAGCAAAAATCCCGGGCCGAATCGCTGCCTTCCGGGCTGCAATACCTGGTGCTCAACGAGGGGGAAGGACCCAGGCCGTCCATCGGACAACGTGTCCTGGTCAATTATTCCGGCTGGCTCGAAGACGGGACGCTGATCGACAGCTCGGATGAATCGGTGGCAAGGGAATTCGGGGAGCTCGACCGCCTGATGCAGATGCATCGCGGGTCGCTGACCCCCTACCCGATGCCCTACAGCCCGGATACGCAACTGATTGCAGGTTTCAAAGAAGCCCTGCTGCTGATGGAAGTGGGAGATAAATGGCGGGTGTTTATCCCCTCCCACCTGGCATACGGGGACCAGGGCAACGGCCCGGTGCCCCCGGGGGCCGATATGATTTTTGACCTGGAAATAATCGAAATCGAGGAAGGCGAATAGCCTTAGGGCGGATAGGGCTTTAGTCCCTTTGGGGGATATGCGCCAGCACGTCCGTGAGCAACTTCCAGAATTTGGAGGTTGAAGGGATGCTAGCCCGCTCGTCCGGGCTGTGGGCTCCCCGGATGGTCGGGCCAAAGCTGATCATATCCAGGTCCGGATACTTGTCTTTGATAATCCCGCATTCCAGGCCGCCATGCCCTGCGAGGATCCGTGGGGTATCCCCGAAGAGATCCCGGTATCGATTCGTTACGACTTCAAGGATGGCTGAATCCGGTGCGGGTTCCCACCCCGGATACTCCCCGCTGGTTTCAGTACGAAAACCCGACATGGTGAATACAGCCTCGAGCTGACGTACCAGCGCCGACCTGGCGCCTTCACGGGAAGACCTGGCCAGGCAACCTATTTGGATTTCGCCCGACCCGGCAGCCACCCGGGCGACATTGTTGGAGGTTTCCGTCTGCCCGGGGAACTCCGCACTCATCGCGACCACCCCGTTATGCAATCCCAGGAGGCAGCGAAGCAGGCGGTTGGCATCGTCTTCAGGCAGCAGCCCCCCGGTAACATCGGCCGGGGACATGGTAATCCGGAGCCCGGGTTCCAACTGCCGGTATTCCTCCATCACGGCGTCCCGCTCCCTTTCAAAAGCTTCGCGGAATGCACTTTCCCGGTCCGGGTTAAGCGAAAGGACAGCTCGGGCCTCCCGCGGGATGGCGTTGCGCAGGGTCCCCCCGCTAAAAAGGTGGAGCCCGTAGGTCCCGGTGTCCCGGCAGGCGTAAAGCAACCGGGCCAGCAATTTATTGGCGTTGCCCAGGCCCTTGTGGATATCCATGCCGCTGTGCCCGCCCTGCAGGCCCAGGAGCTGGATTTCATAACCCCTCCATCCCGCGGGAACCGCTGCTTCCTCAAATCGTGAGGTCCCGGTGACATCCACGCCCCCGGCACAGCCCACACTGAGCTCGTCGTCTTCCTCGGTATCCAGGTTGAGCAGGATCTCCCCGTTGAGCCACCCGGGTTCAAGGCCTTTGGCCCCGGTCATCCCGGTCTCCTCATCGATGGTGAACAGCGCTTCCAGGGAAGGATGGGCCAGGTCGTCGGCCTCCAGGACCGCCATGATGGCCGCCACCCCCAGGCCGTTGTCGGCGCCCAGGGTCGTCCCTTGCGCGCGTACCCAATCCCCGTCCCGGTATAACCGGATTCCTTCATTCTCGAAATCAAAATCCGTGGCGTCGTTTTTTTGGTGTACCATGTCCAGGTGGGCCTGCAATACAACAGGTGTCCGGCCTTCCATACCCTCGCTGGCCGGCTTGCGGATCACCACGTTGCCAACCGCATCCCGATGGGTTTCCAGGTCCAGGCTGCCCCCGAAATCGAGGATAAACCGGATAACCCGATCCTCTCTCTTCGATGGTCGCGGGACAGCGCTCAGGGCCTCAAAGTGTTTCCAGACGCGTTGGGGCTCTGCCCGAATTTCAAACTTTTCCATAGGGTATCGTTTCAATCCGCCAAAAATACAGAATGCCCTCCAGCCCCACGAGCGAAATGGCTATTTTTACGGGCATGCGCAACCGGATCAAAAACATCCTGGCTATTTCCCTCCTCCTGCAATGGGCGCTGGTGCGCTGGGCAGCCGCATCCCCCCAATGGGTGGAAAAGTGGTACAGCCAGGGGCTCTATCCCTACCTGTCCGGGTTCTTCCGTCGAATTTACGGGTGGATTCCCTTCTCCCTGGGCGACCTGGTCTACCTCGGGCTGCTGGCGTTCCTGCTCTGGTGGCTCTTTCACAAGCTGAAAAATATCCGCGGGCGTATCCGGGGGTTTTTGCGGGACCTCCTGGCGGGTTTTGCCATCCTGCACGGCACCTTTTACCTGCTTTGGGGGCTTAACTATTTCCGGGAACCCCTGGGCATGGCCCTGGGGATGTCCGAGGAATATTCCCGGGAGGAACTCCTGCAGACAGCTGAGTGGCTGGCCACACGGACGAACGAACTTCAGGAGGCGCTGGCCGGGGATACCCTCACCCCGGTGCGCGTGCCGTACACCCAGGGAGAAATAAGGGAAATGACCATAGCGGCTTACCAGGGCATCTCCGGGGATTTCCCGGAATTCACCTACCGGCATCCCAGCCTGAAGAACTCCCTGATCAGCACGGCACTTACCTATATGGGGTACGGGGGTTACCTGAACCCGTTTACCGGGGAGGCCCAGGTCAACGGGCGCCTCCCGCTGTTTCGCTATCCGGTGGTCTGCGGGCACGAAGTGGGCCACCAACTGGGCTATTCCGCGGAAAACGAGACCAATTTTATCGGGTACCTGGTCACCCAGAAGAACCCCGACCCCTATTTCCAGTATGCCGCATCCGCCTATGGGCTGGGGTATTGCCTGGCGGAGATCAACCGCATGGACAGTTTGGAGCGGAAACGAATTACCCGAGGCCTCCATGCCGGGGTCCGCGCCAACTATGCCGAAATGCAGGCCTTTTGGGAGGCGTACCAGAATCCGATGGAGCCCGTCTTCAAAGCGGTGTTCAGCAAATACCTGGAGGCCAACCGCCAGGCTGACGGGATTGCCAGCTACAACCGTGTGGTGTCCCTGCTGGTGGCATACCACAGACGGGAACTGGAGGTATTGCCGGGGCCGCTCCCGTCGTCCCCGGCTTCTGAAGATTAAAGCCCGCTATGCGCCGCACTGGCAGGCATTCCCTTACCCGTGCGGATATTCCTTAAATAATTGTTAAAGTCCCGAAGGCAACCGGGGAGGCCCGCCGATTGTCCTATTTTTATTCCGCTAATTCAAAACTACCGCACCACATGAAATGGAAATTAACCCTCCTGGCCTTTCTGGGGCTGGGGATGTTCGCTTTTGCCCAGGAATACTTCCCAAAAAACGACGGCGTCAAAGCGACTAACGACAACTACACGGCCCTGACCAATGCCCGTATTTACACAGCACCCGGACAGGTAATCGAAAAGGGCACGCTACTGATTCAAAACGGCAAGGTGGTGCAGGCCGGCACTTCCGTACAGGTCCCCGAGAACAGCGTGGTGATCGACCTGAAAGGAAATTCAATCTATCCCTCCTTTATCGACGTGTTTTCAGACTTTGGGATGGAAAAGCCCAAACGGGCCCAGGGGTCCGGCCGGACCGCCCAGTACGACGCCAGCCGCGACGGTTTTTACTGGAACGACCACATCCGACCGGAACAGCAGGCTATCGAGGCCTATTCCTTTGACAAGGGCAAGGCCGCATCCCTGCGCAAAGCCGGGTTTGGGGTAGTCAACAGCCACTTGCAGGACGGCATCGCCCGGGGAACGGGGGTGCTGCTGACGCTGAGCGAATCGGATGATGATGCACGCCGGGTGCTGGACGACGAATCGGGCCAGTACTTCTCTTTTGAGAAAAGTGTGACCTCCCGCCAGTCCTACCCGACGTCCCTGATGGGCGCCATGGCACTGCTGCGGCAGATGTACCACGATGCCGACTGGTACGCCCGGGGGAATACCTCCAATACGGACCGGTCGCTGGAAGCGCTGCTCGCCAACAAGGGGCTTGTGCAGTTCTTTGCAGCCGGGGACAAGGACAATGTCCTCAGGGCAGATGGGATCGGGGACACCTTCGGGGTCTCCTACGTCCTGTTGGCCGGAGGGCAGGAATACGAGAATATCGAACAGATCAAGGCCACCGGGGCTTCCCTGGTCGTGCCGCTGGATTTTCCGGAAGCCTATGACGTGTCCAACCCGTATGAAGCCCAGCTGGTGAGCCTCGAAGATATGAGGCACTGGAACCAGGCCCCCACCAACCCGGGGGCACTCGCGGAAAACGGGGTTTCCTTTGCCTTTACCCTGCACGGGTTAAAAAGCGAATCGGATATTTTCAAGAATGTCCGCAAGGCCATGGCCCACGGCCTCAACGAGCAACAGGCCCTGGAGGCACTCACCACGGTGCCCGCCCGCCTGCTGGGTAAATCCGGCGAAATCGGGTCGCTGCAGCCGGGGCGGCTGGCCAATTTCCTGGTTACGTCCGGACCCGTTTTCGACGAGAATACCACCTTGTACGAAAACTGGGTACGCGGGAAGCGCGAGGTCCTGGAAGACATCAGCCTGAAAGATATCCGGGGCTCTTATTCCCTGGCCGCCGGGGGCAAAACGTATTCCCTGGAGATTTCGGGAAAGGCGGCTTCTCCGAAACTCAAGGTCATGCGCGACACGGCCGAACTCAAATCCAACCTGAGCTACTCGGGCGACTGGGTGGACCTCAGTTTCAACGACTCGGGCGAACGCTACCGGATGACGGCCCGGGTGGCGGAAGGCTCCGACCATCTACAGGGGAAAGGCGTTCTGCCCAACGGGAATTCCACCCGGATGACCGCCCGGATGACCCAGGCCTTTGAGCCGGAGGAAGCCGAAAAGTCCTCCGCCGGGGAAGATGCCCCGGAAGTAGTCCCCCTGACCTACCCGAATGTGGGCTACGGCTACACGAGCCTCCCGACCCAGGAAGATGTCCTCTTCCGGAATGCCACGGTCTGGACCAGCGAGGACGCAGGGGTTTTGGAAAACACAGACGTACTGATCCGCAATGGGAAGATTGCCCGGATCGGGCAGGGACTCAATGCGGGAAGCGCCCGCGTAATTGACGCCACCGGCAAACACCTGACGGCCGGGATCATCGACGAACACAGCCACATTGCAGGGGTGTCCATCAACGAAGCGGGCCACAATTCGTCTGCCGAGGTGCGAATGGCCGATGTATTGGACCCGGAAGATGTGGATATCTACCGGAACCTGGCCGGTGGGGTTACCTCCATCCAGCTCCTGCACGGATCGGCCAACCCCATCGGGGGCCAGTCGGCAATATTCAAATTGAAATGGGGACGGCCTGCTGATGAGATGCTCTACGAGGACATGCCGAAATTTATCAAATTTGCCCTGGGCGAAAACGTCAAACAAAGTAACTGGCAAAGTTTTGACCGGTTCCCGCAAACACGGATGGGCGTGGAGCAGGTCTTCCTGAATTACTTCCAGCGGGCCAAAGAGTACCAGGCCAAAAAAGATTCCGGGGAGCCCTACCGGCACGATGA
>CAXQQM010000092.1:0-3942 GCA_964226055.1 Robiginitalea sp.
TGGACCCTCCACAATGATCAAAATGCAGGTGTGTTAAAAAGACATCGGTTACATCATCCCGATGGAAGCCGGCATTTTTTAATGATCTGTCCAATGAATGATCACCCCAGAGGCTATAGTAGCTAAAGAATTTTTCGGATTGCTTGTCGCCCATGCCCGTATCGATCAGGATCAGGCGGTCGCCGTCTTCGATCAGCAGGCTCCGGGCGGCCATCTCGATCATGTTGTTGGCATCAGCGGGGTTTGTCCGTGACCACAGCGATTTGGGCACCACGCCGAACATGGCACCCCCGTCCAGCTTAAAATTCCCGGTTTCAATGGGGTAAAGGGTCATCAGGTAGTTTTCTGATCGCGCAAAATACGAATTCGGGGCCCTATTAACGAGGCGATTAACAAAGATTTTAGCTTTATGCCGTTGCAGGATGCATGCCAAAATGGGCTCCCAGCTCCTGCCCGAAGTACACCATCCGCTTGATTTCGCGAATTCCCAGCAACCGTTCCTTTTTCAGGATCAGCAGGCCTTCCCCGTTTGATTCGACGTGGAAGTACGGATTGCTTTCCAGGAACAATACCACATCGTCCGTAAAGGTGTCCGCCAGGGCGGCGGGGTCTTCCCCGCTCAGGTGGAAGCGCCGGTTGAAGTCCGGGTGGTTCTCCAGGTTGATGTCGCGGAAACCCGCCAGGCCGTAAAGGAACCCGAGGAGGCCCTCCTTGTCCAGGGTGAATACCGGGATACTCCCCGGGCAGTCGATATACAGGACCGTGGCTTTGATGACCTCCCGGGCAATAAACGCTCCTTCCGTAAACTCCAGGTCCATCAGCCGGCAATTGCCCTGCGGGTTGCGCAGTTCATTGTAGCTGTACATGATATCCCGGTGTTCGAAAAAAATAAAGTCCCGAAGGAAATCCGTCTTCTTGTTGTGTTCAGGCCGGTACTCCCACCCGTACTCCCCGGCGGTTTGCTCCAGAGAGCGCTGTCGGGCGGTAAAGAACTTTTCAATCGGTTTGATGGCGGTAAAAGTCGGCAATTTTCGCAGGGCAAAGGGGTGCACGGAACCGGTGTCGTGCTTGTCAAGCCCGATGAGTTCCAGATGCCCGCCGCGTTTGTTAAACGTCTCCGCATAGCTCTCCACGCTTTCCAGGACCGTGTCGTCCACAAATTCGCATAGGGAGAAATCGAGCACGAGTTCCCGGTCCTCAGGCACGGCATCCAGTTTGTCCTTGAGCTTGTAAAAGTTGAGGAAATTGCAAAAGTATTTGACACTTGCGTAGTAATTGCCCTCGCCTTCCCGGTACATGAGTACATTGGGTTTGAACAGGTTGTTCAGGAACAGGCCGACGCTGCGGTTCAGGACCACATGGATAATAAATGTTGCCAGGATGCCCGTGGCAATCCCTGTTATCAGGTTGGTGAACAGGGTGGTTGACAGGGTGACCAGGAAGATCAGCAATTGTTCCCGGCCCACTTTGGCAATTTCCCGAAACTGGGTGGGGGTGGCCAGCTTGTAACCCGTATAGACCAGGATGGCGGCCAGGGCGGAAAGCGGGATGCGTCGCAGTTGTTCCTGGAAAACTAACACGAATAGCAGGAGCATGATGGCGTGGAGGAAATTGGACGACCGGTTCGTGGCGCCGTTGTTGACGTTGACGGAACTTCGGGCAATCACGGTGACCACGGCGAGTCCGCCCAAAAATCCACTGATCACGGAGGCCAGTCCCAGGGCTTTCAGGTCCCGGTTGACGTTCGAACGCCGGTTGGCCGGGTCCAGTTTGTCCACGGCCTTGATGCTCAGCAGGGATTCGATGCTGGCGATAAAGGTGATGGCGAAGGTGGCGACGAGGAAATCGCGGTCCCAGGGATGGGAAAAATCCGGGGAGACGATGCTGCTCTGCAGGTTTTCAGGGAGGCTGATCAGAAACCGCCCGCCCAGGGGATACGGGGTTTGGGCCCACTGGTATACATAGCTCATGCCTACGGTCAGGATCAGGATCCACATGGGTGCGGGGATGAGTTGCACAAAGCGGTTTCGGATCCGGGGATAGAAAAACATGATCAGCAGGCCGCCCAGGCCGATCCCCGCGGCAATCCAGACCTGGGCCCCGTCGGTCACCCATAATTTTTGTAAGCCGGCGGGAATGCTGGCCAGGAGCGAAATGATACTGCCGGATTCGTTGTTGTGGCCGATCATGATATGGAATTGCTTGGCGAGGATACCAATACCGATAGCTGCCAGCATGCCGCGGATAGCCGATGCCGGAAAAAAGTCTGCCAGGCGTCCCATTTTTAAAAAGCCCAGCAGGATCATCAGCACCCCGGAAAACACCACGGCGGCCAGGGTGTAGAGATAGCCCTGGTATAAATCGCCTCCCCCCAAAGTGGTAATTGCACTCAGGGTCACGATCACCAGCCCGTTGCCCGGCCCGGTGATGGTTACGTGCGACCCGCCCAACAGGGCCACTACAAAGCCCCCCACCACTGAGGCGATCACCCCGGAGATCGGGGGGGCATCGCTGGCCAGGGCCAGCCCGAGTGCCAGGGGGAGGGCAACCAGGGACACCACAAACCCGGCGAACAGGTTCTTGGGGAGGTCCCTGGCAATTGACTTCATGTTGTTTTTTCTCGCACTCATCCGGGGCGTACAATTAACAGGTCGGTAGGCAGGTCGGACAGGATGTATTCGATATCGTGCGGGAATATCCGATCCCAAAAGGTAGACTGCCTGGGGGCATTCATTACGAGCAGGTCGGCGCGGGCCACTTCGGCAAAATGCCCGATGGAGTATCCCCTGCGCCCGAATATGGGCTGGGTCTTTACGTTAATACC
Organism: Robiginitalea sp.; assembly: GCA_964226055.1. Classification (GTDB taxonomy): domain Bacteria; phylum Bacteroidota; class Bacteroidia; order Flavobacteriales; family Flavobacteriaceae; genus Robiginitalea. Next base: position 2,825 of record CAXQQM010000092.1, read on the forward strand.
AGTGATGTGCGAATCAGGCACCCTGGCTACGATCTCCCACACCCGGGTATCCTCCCGTTGCGTGATGCGTTCCTTTTCGAGGGCGGCCTGTTTCAGGCTGCGGTGGTCCACTACCTCCACGGTAACGTCCTTGTCCCCGATTTCTTCGACAATCGTTATTTGCCGCGCCCCCAGCACCTGCGCCATCCGGAATGCCGTGGCAATGGCCAGCGGGGTGTCCGGGTGGTCCAGGCCGTTTACGACGATATGCTGGCAGGAGACCCTCTCCACCGCGGGCTTGATCAGCAGCAGGACGGAACAGTGGATCTTTCGGGTGAGCTTTCGGGCGATGGACCCCATATAAAATTGGTAGCCGTGTTCCTGCTGCCGGGCGCCCAGCAGCAGCAGGTCCACCCTGAATTCCTCCGCTGCCTCCAGGATAACGGGCACCGGTTTCCCTTCCCGCCAAACCACTTCGATATTTAAATTGCCCCCCGCGCAGCGGCCCAGGATTTCCCCGAGCCTGGAGGTTTTTTCCGGGGTTTGTGACCCGACGTGTAGCAGGATGAGCCGGGCCTCCAGGGATCGGGCCAGCCGGGAGACTTCCATCAGGTTGGCTTCCAGGGTGGGGGAGAAGGCAAACCCCAACAGCAATGTCTGAAATGATAAACCGGAAAGCGCCATAGAAATCGATCGGCGGGAAAGGTAACAATAATTGAAGAAGGTGTAGCAGAACTGGCCAGAATCCCTATTTTTGGTCGGAACATCAAATTTTTCAACGCATGATAGAGCTGGCGGGCATTGTGATTCTCGGTATTGTCGCCCAATGGGTAGCCTGGCGGTTCAAGTTACCCGCTATCCTCCCGCTCATCCTTATCGGCCTGCTGGTCGGTCCGCTATCTACTTTGTGGACCGATGACGGCTCCAAACTGATCGAACCGATTTGGAATGGGAGCCAGGGCCTGTTCCCGGGAGATGGCCTGTATTATTTTGTATCGCTGGCCATCAGTATCATTCTTTTTGAAGGCGGCCTGACCCTGAAGCGGTCCGAGGTGGCCCATGTGGGCTCGGTCATTACCAAACTCATTACACTGGGCACCCTGGTGACGTTTATCGGGGGCGGGATAGCGGCCCACCTC
>CAXQQM010000093.1:0-7635 GCA_964226055.1 Robiginitalea sp.
GGCACACGAGATCCGGCTGTTGTGACTGGAGTTCAGACGTGTGCTCTTCCGATCTACAGTGTTTTGGCGCCCTTCACCTTCCGGTTGGTGACTGCGATTTCGATCACTTCCTGCATGTCGGAAACGTAGTGGAAGGTCAGTCCTTTCAGGTAATCCTCCTTGATTTCAGCAATGTCGCGCCGGTTTTCCTCGCACAGGATCACCTCCTTGATCCGGGCGCGCTTGGCTGCCAGGATTTTCTCCTTGATCCCGCCCACGGGCAGCACCTTGCCCCGCAGGGTAATTTCCCCCGTCATCGCAATGCTCTTCTTCACCTTGCGCTGGCTGAAGAGGCTCACCAGGGAGGTCAGCATGGCGATCCCCGCGCTCGGGCCGTCCTTGGGCGTGGCGCCTTCCGGTACGTGGATATGTACGTTGTACTTGCCGAAAACCTCCGGGTCAATGCCAAAGGTCTCCGCGTTTGACTTGATGTATTCCAGGGCGATGGTGGCAGACTCTTTCATCACCTTCCCCAGGTTCCCCGTGATGTTCAGGGTTCCCTTGCCCTTGGACAGGATGGATTCGATAAAGAGGATATCCCCTCCCACACTGGTCCACGCCAGGCCGGTAACCACCCCGGCCACCTCATTGTTTTCGTATTTATCGCGTTCCATGCGGGGGGCGCCCAGCACTTCTTCGACCACCGCGTTGGTGACTTTCACGGTGTAGGTTTCTTCGGTGGCGATGTGCCGGGCCGCGTATCGCACCATTTTGGCGATCTGCTTTTCCAGGCCCCGGACACCGGATTCCCGGGTATACCCCTCGACGATTTTCTCGAGCTGCTTCTTCCCGATTTTCAGGTCTTTGGAGGATAATCCATGTTCTTTCAGCTGTTTGGGCAGCAGGTGGCGTTTGGCAATCTCCACCTTCTCCTCAATGGTATACCCGGTGACATTGATGATCTCCATCCGGTCGCGGAGGGCCGGCTGGATGGTCCCCAGGTTGTTGGCCGTGGCAATGAACATCACCTTGGAAAGGTCGTACCCCATTTCCAGGAAATTGTCGTAGAAATCGCTGTTCTGCTCCGGGTCGAGGACCTCGAGCATGGCCGAGGACGGGTCGCCCTGGGAGCTGCTGGAAAGTTTGTCGATCTCGTCCAGGATAAACACCGGGTTGGAGGTGCCGGCCTTTTTCAGGTTCTGGATGATCCTGCCGGGCATGGCTCCGATGTAGGTCTTCCGGTGGCCGCGGATTTCGGCCTCGTCCCGCAGGCCGCCCAGCGACATCCGGACATATTCCCTTCCCAGTGCCTCAGCGACTGATTTCCCCAGGGAGGTCTTCCCAACCCCCGGGGGGCCGTACAGGCAAAGGATGGGCGATTTCATGTCGTTCCGCAACTTGAGGACTGCCAGGTATTCGACGATACGGCGCTTTACGTCCTCTAACCCGTAGTGGTCGCGATCCAATATTTTTTCGGCCCGCTTCAGGTCGAATCGGTCTTTGGAGTACTCCCCCCAGGGCAGGTCCAGCAACAAATCCAGGTAGTTCCGCTGGATGGAGTATTCGGCAACCTGCGGATTCATCCGCTGCAACTTGGCGAGTTCACGCCCGAAATGTTCGCCCACACTCTCGGACCATTTCTTTTTCTTGGCACGGGCCTCCATCTCCTCGATCTCCTCGTCGTACGACAAGCCCCCGAGTTCCTCCTGAATGGTCTTCATCTGCTGGTGCAGAAAGTATTCCCGCTGTTGCTGGTCCATATCGCTGCGAACCTTGGACTGCAATTCGTTCCGGAGTTCGAGTTTCTGGAATTCCGTGTTCAGGTGCTTCAGGGTTGCCAGTGCGCGCTGTTGAAGATTCGATATTTCCAGCAGCTCCTGCTTCTCCCTTACTTCCAGGTTCAGGTTGGAGGAAACGAAGTTGATCAGAAAGGAATCGCTCTGGATATTCTTAATGGCGAAGGAAGCCTCGCTCGGGATATTCGGGTTGTCCTTGATGATCTGCAGGGCGAGCTCCTTGATGGAATCGATGATAGTGGAAAATTCCACGTCGTCCGGGTCGGGCCGCTTTTCACGGGTTTCCCGGACGGTTGCGGTCAGGTAGGGCTTCTCGGTAAGCACCTCGGCTACCCGGAACCGCTTTTTCCCCTGGATGATCACCGTGGTGTTCCCATCGGGCATCTGCAGGACCCGCAGGATGCGGGCTACCGTTCCGAGGGTGTGTATATCGGTTATCCCGGGGTTTTCCACCTCTTCGTCCTTCTGGGCCACCACCCCGATCACCTTGGAGCCCTGGTTGGCGTCCCGGATCAGGTTGATGGAGGCGTCCCGGCCGGCGGTAATGGGGATCACAACACCGGGAAACAGCACCGTGTTGCGCAATGGCAGTATCGGCAAGGTTTCCGGGAGTTCCTCGTTGTGCATTTCCTGTTCGTCTTCCGGGGTCAGGAGCGGGATCAGCTCGGAATCCTGGTCGAGGTCCTGGAGCGACAGTTTGTCAAGAGATATAAACTTTGATTCAGACATTCGGCGATTTTCGGTCATTCTGTCACTTAGAGACAGAGTTATTCATTTTCAAAGCCGGTCAAAAAATACGAAACATACTGTATTTCAGTAGTGTATTGCATTTTAATGGCGCTTTTATCAATAGGGAGGGACAATTCCCATGCCAAGGCGGAAAATTCGGCTGGCACAACTGTAACAATCCGTAAATTGACTCATCTATAAGACAAAGAACCACTTTTTGAGCCAACTAACGGAACATACTGATGTTTTGTTGCAAGCGTGTATGCAAGGAGACCAACACGCTCAGATGAAGATTTACGACCGGTACTACCATGCGATGTACAACACGGCAGTACGCATCGTAAAGGATTCCGCAGAGGCCGAGGATATCATGCAGGAGTCCTTCCTGAGCGCTTTTACGAAGCTCCACACCTTTAAGGGTGAGGTAACCTTCGGGGCCTGGCTGAAACGCATCGTGATCAACAACAGTATCTACTACTACCGCAAACAGCAAAAAATGCAGGAAGTGGCGTTGGAAAGTGTCATGTACAAGGTCGAAGATAAGGATGAAGCTGATGCTGATTCGGGAAGTACGGAACAATTGGCTCAAAAAGTCCTGGAAACCATGAAACAGCTCAAAGACAGCTACAGAATTTCTTTGACCTTACACTTGATCGAAGGATATGATTACAAGGAAATCTGTGAAATCATGGATATAAGTTACGGCAATTGCCGAACGACCATCTCAAGGGCCAAGGAACGGCTCCGCCAGATGTTATCCATAACACCAAGCGTATGAAAGAGAAAGACACATTGGAATCGCTGTTTGGGGAACTCCGGGGTGCCATGGACCACATGGAACCGTCGGAGGGCCACCGGGAACGATTCAGACATCGGCTCGGAAATCCGGCAGCCGGTAAAAAAACGCGGAGGCAGAACCTCTGGGGGCCACTGGCCCTGGCGGCTTCGTTTGCCTTGCTGATCACGGCCTCGGTGTTCCTGATCCGGCCCGTGGCCAGTATGGAAGACCAGGTGGCTGAAATTTCACCGGAAGCCTCCCAGACCTCCTATTACTTTGCCAACCTCGTCCGGCAGCAGGTAAGCGAGCTCGAAGCCCTCAGCAGCCCGGAAACCCGGCCGCTGATCGACGATGCACTCCGCCAGCTCGGACAGCTGGAGGCGGATTACAGCAAACTCGAGTCCGACCTTGTGGGAGGAGGGGACAGCAAACTGATCCTCAGCGCGATGATCAATAATTTTCAGACCCGTATCGACCTCCTCCAGGAGGTAATGCAGCAAATAGAACAAATCAAACAATTCAAAAATGCGAATGATGAGACAAATACCCTATAAACTAATCCCCCTGGTACTTACTGTATTTGCGATTGCGGGTACGGCCCGTGCGAATGACCCCGTGCTTAAAGGGCGGCATACCAAGGAAAAGACCATTAAAAAGGAATACCAGGTCAATGCGGATGCCCTGCTGAAGATCGATAACAGCTACGGCAACCTGGTACTTACCTCCTGGAACGAGAACCGCGTGGTCGTCGAGGTGCATATCACCACCAATGGCAACAACGAAGAGAAAGTCCAGAAAAAACTCGACGATATCGATGTGGAATTCGAGGCGAGCGCCTCCATGGTCTCGGCCCGCACAAAGTTTCAGAAAGACAATTCCTGGGGCTGGTGGGGCAAGAACAACAACGTGAACATGCAGATCAACTACACAGTGAAACTTCCGGTGAAAAACTCGGTGAACCTGAGCAACGACTACGGCAATATCAACCTGGACCGGGTGGACGGCCACGCACGAATTTCATGCGACTACGGCCGGCTGGATCTCGGGGAGCTGCGGGGCAGGAACAACGACCTGAATTTCGATTACACCTCCAAATCCCGGATCGGCTATATCAACTCGGGTAAAATCCGGGCGGATTACTCCGGCTTTGTCATTGAAAAAGCAGGGAACCTGGATATTGCGGCGGATTATACAGACGCCATGGTAGAATCGATGGAAAACCTCACCTACGCCAGCGATTACGGCAACCTGGAAGTGGGGGAAGCGAAAAATGTAAAGGGAAACGGTGACTATATCAACGTGAAGCTGGGCACCCTGCACGGCCATGTGGACATTTCTGCAGATTACGGCTCCATCCGCATCGGCCGGTTGGCCGAAGATGCCGGGAACGTCAGCATCCGCACCGATTATACGGGTATCAAGATCGGGTACGACCCGGACTACCATTTCGATTTTGAGATCAGCACGGAATACGCCGGGGTGAGTGGCAAGGAAGATTTTACCATCAACGTAAGCCGGGAAAAGAACAGCAGCCGGTTTTACCAGGGGTACCACGGCAGCAACGGCAGCGGGAATATGGTAAACATTACCAGCGACTACGGGAGCATCTCGTTCACCCGGAATTAGTAACAATCATCGCGGTTTGGCGACCCATATCAAGAATAATAGAAACAACTTAGAACCACTTCAATGAAAAATACAATCATCACCGGGATTTTCTGCCTGCTGACCGCCTGCAACCTCAGCGGGCAATGGGGCAAAAAAATCAAGGGAAACGGGAGCCAGGAATTGGAAACCCGGCAGGTGGGCACCTATGATGCCATTACCGTATCCCACATCTTTACTGTTTACCTCGTTTCGGGGGCGGAAGGTGAAATCCGTATTGAGGCCGAAGGAAACCTCATGGAACATATCCTCACAGACGTTTCGGGCGGCGAGCTAAAAATCCGTGTGGAACGGGGTGTGCAACTCCAGCCCAGCAAGGAATTCCGCGATGAGGGGATCCGTATTTGGGTCCCGGTGGAGTCCATCTCCGAGGTTTCGGCCAGCGGAGCCAGTGACCTGATCGGGGAAACCCCACTGACGGCGGATCGCTTTAAGGTCAATATCTCAGGTGCCGCCGATGCGGAGCTGGATATCGCGGCGGAATTCCTGCGGGTCAACCTCTCCGGGGCATCGGAACTCAACCTGAAGGGTTCCGCGGAAACCCTGGAGATTGAAGGATCCGGCGCTTCCGACCTGGATGCATACGGGCTGACAGCCCGCCATGTGGATGCGGAACTTTCCGGGTCCAGCGATGCTGACGTCACGGCAAACGAATCCCTGAAAGCCCGGGTATCCGGGGCAGGGGGCCTCTCCTACAAAGGTGATCCTCCCCGTCTGGAAAGCAAGGCCAGCGGTGCCGGACATGTCCGGAAAGGGTAAATATCGAAATGCCAGTACCCCAGGAATGATTTACAATCAATTTAAAACAACCATCATCGTGAAAAACTCCATATTATTCGGAATCTGCTGCCTGTTGGCAGCCTGCAACCTCAGCGGGCAATGGGGCAAAAAAATCAAAGGCAATGGAAACACCGTAACCGAAACCCGGGATGTAGGCAGCTACGACGGGGTCTCCCTGTCCGGCTGGTTCGATGTTGAACTCGTCTCGGGAGCGGAGGGCACCATTACCCTGGAAGGAGAGGAAAACCTCCTGGAACACCTCGAAACGGAGGTGGACCGGGACGGCACCCTGAAAATCAAGACGGAGAAAGGCTACAACCTGCAACCCTCCTCCTGGAGGAACGGCGGGATCCGGATAGTCGTCCCCGTCGAAACTATTGATGAGGTCTCCCTTTCCGGGTCGGGCGATATTGTCGGCAAGACCAAATTGGCCGCCGGCCGCTTCCGGGCCACCATGTCCGGCAGCGGGGATATCTCCCTGGAAGTGGACGCCGACCAGGTGGACGCCTCCCTATCCGGGTCCGGGGATATTGCCCTGAGCGGATCGGCCGGGGCCGTCGAAATACGGGTTTCGGGGTCCGGGGATGTCCGGGCCTATGACCTGGATGCCCGGGAAGTGGAGGCAGTGGTATCCGGATCGGCGGATGTCCGGGTGACGGTGCGCGAGTCCCTTACGGCCCGGGTTTCCGGCTCAGGCGACATCCATTACCGGGGCAACCCGACCCGTGTGGATTCCAAAACCTCCGGCTCAGGAGATGTCGTGAAGGAGTAGCAGATTTCCAATCAAAGAACGCCGCAGTCAGCCCCGGAAAGCGCCCCGCGCCTATCCGGGGCTACTTTTTAACGCGGACCCGCAATAGCAGGAAAATCCCCAGGAGGAAGAAAACCCCGAGCATCAGCGCAGCCGGCCGCATGCTGTTGTTCATCTGGGAAACCAGGGCGAAGATGGACATCCCGATGACGATGCCGATTTTCTCCGCCACGTCGTAAAATGAGAAAAATGAGGTGGTATCCGTGGTCTCAGGCATCAGCTTCGAGTAGGTAGACCGGGATAAAGCCTGGATCCCGCCCATGACCAACCCGACGCACCCTGCGGCGATATAGAACTCCATCGGCTGACGGACAAAATAAGCGTAGATGCAGATAACCACCCACAGGGCGTTGATCACCACCAGGGTGGGTATGTTGCCGAAGGCTTTTGAGGCCCTGGCTGTAAGCGTGGCGCCGGCTACCGCCACCAGCTGGATCACCAGGATGCTGACAATCAACCCGGTAGTCCGCTCGGAATCCGTCCCCCATGCAATTTCCTCCTCCCCGAAATACGCTGCGATCAGCATCACGGTTTGCACGGCCATGCTGTAGACGAAAAAGGCCCCCAGGTACCGTTTGAGTACCGGCATGTCACGCAACTGGCGCCAGACCCCCTGCAGTTCCCGGAATCCGTTGAAAATAATATGGGTGCGTTCCCCTTCCCGCCGATACCCTTTGGGCAGGTGGTAGAACGTATACTGGCTGAACAAAATCCACCACACCCCCACACTGACAAACGAGTACTTCATCGCCAGGATCTCGGCGGGTTCCGCAGCTGTATCGGCAATCCCGAATGTATCCGGGGAAAGCACCATGGCCAGGTTCACCAGCAACAGGATCACACTGCCGATGTAGCCCAGGGAAAACCCTTTGGCGCTCAGGCGGTCCTGTTGTTCCGGGAAGGCGATGTCCGGCAGGTAGGAATTGTTCATGGCAAAACTCACCCAGAAGCCGATAACGCCCAGGAAATAAAACACCAGGCCAACCAGGAGTGAATCCAGGGTAAACCAGTACAATCCGATACATGAAATCCCTCCCAGGTAGCAGAAGAACTTCATAAAGAAGCGCTTATTCCCGAGGTAATCGGCAATTCCGGAG
>CAXQQM010000094.1:0-29222 GCA_964226055.1 Robiginitalea sp.
CAGGTCGCCGGCGCGTTCAAAGCCGTTCAGGGAACAGATAAGCAGGGTGGAAGGGAACTGTAGCAGGTCTTTCTCCTCCGAAGGCCGCAGGGGGGTCCCCTGCCGGAGCTTGGCGGCCAGGGCCTTGTTGGCGTTAAATATGTGGTGGAGCGTTTTCCGGTCGTACTGGGGGGGCTCAAAGATCAATTCGCTCAGGATTTGGTAGGTCCCGTTGTCCGCAAACCGGATGGATACCTTCTCCAGGGGGTAATAGCGCTTCCGCCCCGCAAGGCCCAGGTAAACGTATTCCACGATGTCAAACGAATCCGAATCGAAGGTGATGGACACCTCGTCCAGGGCCGAATAGAACAGCTTAACCTGTTCGTTGATCAGCTCGATGTCCACCCGGGAATAGTATTCCGCTTCCCCCACAACCTTTCTGTTGCCGGCCCAGCAAAGCACAAACTGTTCTTTGAATACCCGGTAATGGCTGGTGAGGTCGCGATGCCGGTGGTTCAGAAAGTCGATCACCCCGTCCAGGGTCAGTTCGATGTTGTTCCGGGCGTGCTGTTCAATGGCCGCTACCACCCGGGAATTGACATCCCGCAATTCCAGGTCAAAATTCTTCGGCATGCTGATACTGCCTTCCCGGAAGAAAACCGCCCCGCCGTAGTACTTCCAGATGTTCTTGCGCAGGGCGCAGATTTCCCCCGAGGAGGTAATCGTCACCAGGCCCACCACCTTCCCCTCGTCCAGTTGCGGGAACAACACATTTTCATAGGTGATTCGCGGGGGGTTGTCCAGGTAGGCATTTACCAGGTTTTGGATCTTGCTATCGTCAAAAAAGTCGACGCCCAGGATTTCATTGTCGGTGTCCTCCACCCCGATGACGATGTACGAACGGTTGGCGGGGTTGCTGTTGGCCAGGGCGCAGACGTGCTTCAGGAATTTGGCCTTCCCTTCTTTACGGCCAATATCGATCGATCGTTTTTTGTCGTAAAAACTGTTCTCGTCGTTGTGGGAGAGGAGGTTCTTTATCAGCAACCGCTTGTTGATCATGGAGCTTTGCGGACTTGTGTACTGCTGGCCTGGGCCGTGGGCATGACCACCAGGTCCGCAATGTTGACGTGGGCCGGCCGGCTCAGGGCAAACCAGATGATATCCGCGATATCTTCCGGAAGGAGGGGCTCGTACCCTTGATAAACCGTTTCGGCCCGCTCCTCGTCCCCTTTAAAGCGCACCTTGCTGAACTCGGTTTCCACCAGGCCCGGGTTGATGGCTCCCACACGGATGCCCTCCGCATTCAGGTCGATGCGGAATGCCTGGTTGAGTGCATCCACGGCGTGCTTGCTCGCGCAATAGACATTCCCCCTGGGGTACACCTCTTTCCCGGCTGTCGAGCCGATGTTCAGCAGGTGGCCCCGTCCGCTGGATATAAGCGACGGGAGGAGGGCGCGTGTCACGTACAGCAGGCCTTTGACGTTGATGTCGATCATGGCGTCCCAGTCTTCCGGATCCCCTTCCTGTATCGGGTCCAGGCCGTGGGCATTCCCCGCATTGTTGATAAGCGTATCCACGGGCAGAAATGCCTCCGGGATCGAGGCAAGAGCCGCTTCTACATCCTGTCGGTTGCGCACATCAAACTCCAGGGTATGTACCTTGCTGCCCAACTCTTCCTTTAACCGGGCCAGCCGTTCCCCCCGCCGGCCACAGGCAATGATGCGGCATCCCTTGCGGGCGAGTAAAAGCGCCGTGGCCCGGCCGATTCCGCTGGTGGCTCCCGTAATGCAAACAATTCGATCCATTTATATCATTTTATGGGCCTGCCGGCCCGGACGATTCCCACCGGCCTTCCCCTTCCCCTGCCGGCACACGAGGTCGGTTCAGGGGACCTTATGCCCCTGGGCGGCGACCAGCAGGGCAAACCAATCCTCCGGTTCCAATATCATTTTCTCCGCCCGGACGGCATCCCGGAGCCTTCTGGATTTTGTGGTGCCCACCACGGGCCGGATACCCGCCGGGTGCCCCATGAGCCATGCGAGCAGCAACTGGCTTTCGTCCGCTTCATACCTGGGCATCAGCGCCTCCATACAAGCGGCCAGCCGGTCCCTTTCGGGCCCTTCCTCCCGGAAGAATTTCCCCAATGGGCTCCAGGCCATCGCCTCGCGCCTGCCGGTCATGCAATCGTCCAGCGTGCCGTCGGTAAGCGGGCTGCGGGCCGAAAGCGAACACTCAAACTGGTGAGCCTCCACAGGGGCAGCCGTTTCGATCAGTCGGATCTGGGAGGGGGTGAAGTTGCTGACCCCAAACCGGCGGACCTTGCCAGACCCCTTTAACCGGTCGAAGGCGGCGGCAACTTCCCCGGGCTCCATAAGCGGGCTGGGGCGGTGCAGCAAGAGCAGGTCCAGGTAGTCCGTTTCCAGGTTTTTCAGGGACGTCTCTGCAGATTGGACAATGTAGTCCGCATCGTACTGGTAATGCTTGGTCTGAATCGGCCGTGCGTCGCAGACATACTGGATCCCGCATTTGCTGATCAGCCGGATTTCCTCCCGGTCCACGCCGCTCCCCGCAAAAGCTTTTCCAAAAGCGGCTTCCGTGGTATATCCCCCATAAATATCGGCGTGGTCGAAGGTGCGGATGCCCGCCTCCAGGCAATCGTGGATCAACTGCTCCATGGATGCCGTATTGAGATCGCTTCCCCACACGCCCCAGGTCATCGTCCCGGCAATGATGCGGCTCTCTTTTTTCGTGTCTTTCATAGGCGGCTTAAAGTAAATAGAAAATCCCTTAAAACCATCATAAAACTAGGGGTTTCCCAACATTTTTAACCAATCGTTAACAGGCTGTCACTAAATAAATTTTCAATTTGCGCAGTACAACTAAACTCGCTTATTGACAAACAATTACTAAAGCATTTTTATGGAAGAGACCAAGGCAGTAGACATTAGCGCCGTGAATGAGAAAATTGCCGAAGAGAGCGCTTTTATCGATCTACTGGTTCAGGAAATGGACAAGGCAATCGTCGGCCAGCGGCACATGGTAGAGCGGTTGCTTATCGGGTTGCTCGGGCGGGGCCATATCCTGCTCGAAGGTGTTCCGGGGCTGGCGAAGACGCTTGCCATCAATACGCTTTCCCGGGCGGTCAAGGGCAGTTTTTCCCGGATCCAGTTTACCCCCGACCTGCTGCCCGCGGACGTTATCGGGACACTCATATACAACATCAAGGAAAACGACTTTTCCATCAAGCGCGGGCCTATTTTCGCCAACTTCATCCTGGCGGATGAGATCAACCGCGCCCCGGCCAAAGTACAGTCTGCCCTTTTGGAGGCCATGCAGGAACGGCAGGTGACCATCGGGGACGAAACGTTTATCCTGGACGAACCTTTCCTGGTGATGGCCACTCAAAACCCGGTGGAGCAGGAAGGGACCTATCCGCTCCCCGAGGCCCAGGTAGACCGGTTCATGCTCAAGACAGTCATCGACTACCCGAAGATGAACGAGGAACAGCTGATTATCCGGCAAAACCTGCAGGGCGTGCAGCAGAAAATCCAGCCGGTAGTGAGCCTGAAGCAAATCCTGAGCGCGCAACAAGCCGTCCGGGAGGTCTATATGGACGAAAAAATTGAACAATATATCCTCGACATCGTATTTGCCACCCGGTTCCCCGAAAAGTACCAGCTCGGGGGGCTCAAACCGCTGATCAGTTTCGGGGCTTCACCCCGGGGTAGCATCAACATGGCGAATGCCGCCAAGTGCTATGCCTTTATCAAACGGCGGGGATACGTGATCCCGGAAGATGTCCGCGCAGTGGTCCACGACGTGCTGCGCCACCGGATAGGCATCACCTATGAGGCCGAGGCGGAGAATGTGACTTCCGAGGAAATCATCAACCGGATTGTCAACGAGGTAGAGGTCCCCTAGCGCCACGCCGCCGGGCAGACCCCTGTAGGGCCGATACCGGCCCAACCTGCAATCCCGCACCCGTATGGATACCAAAGAGCTCTTAAAGAAAGTACGGAAGATCGAGATCAAGACGCGCCGCTTGTCCGATCACATCTTCGGAGGGGAATACCATTCCACCTTCAAGGGGCGGGGTATGACCTTCAGCGAAGTCCGGCAGTACCAGTACGGGGATGACGTGCGGTCTATCGACTGGAACGTCACCGCGCGATACAACGAGCCGTTTGTCAAGGTGTTCGAGGAGGAACGGGAACTCACCCTGATGCTCCTGGTGGATATCAGCGGCTCGGAGTTCTTTGGGACCGTTGGCCAGTTTAAACGGGAGGTGGTGACCGAGGTTTCCGCCACCCTGGCTTTTTCCGCCCTCCAGAACAACGATAAGGTGGGCCTGATCCTGTTCTCGGACGAAGTGGAACTCTACATCCCCCCGAAAAAGGGGAAGAGCCACGTCTTGCGGATTATCCGGGAGCTGTTGGAATTCGAGCCCAAAAGCCACCGGACGGACCTCTCGGAGGCACTGAAATTCCTGTCCAACGTCATCAAGAAGAAAGCTATCGTTTTTGTGCTTTCCGATTTTATGGCCGAGGATTACGAGAAAACACTCCGGGTAACCGGGAACAAACACGACCTGACGGGCATTCGGGTCTACGACCCGATGGAAAGCGAAATCCCGAACCTCGGGATGGTCCGCATGCTGGATGCGGAATCCGGCAAGCTGCGGCTGGTAAATACCCAGTCCGGGCGTTTGCGCAATGCCTATGCCGCCCATTACCGGGACCGGGTGGATTATTACCGGGATACTTTTACGCGGGCCGGGTGCGGAACCCTGGACTGCCGGGTAGACGAAAGCTATGTGAAAAAATTGCTCGGTTACTTTAAACGAAGAGGATAGTGATGTCTCAGGAAAATCCCCCATATAAAACCCGCTCCGGGGTGTTGCTCAGGCGGCTCCCCACCCTGCTGTTCCTGCTGGCGGGCCTGCAGGTTGCCCTTGCCCAGTCGCTGCCGCAGGTCACCTCAGAAGTGGATACCACGGCTATCCGGATCGGCGAACAAATCCGGTTTACGGTCCGCGTGGAGGCGGATACCACGGCCCAGGTTATTTTCCCGGAAGGCCAGACCTTTTCGCCCCTGGAAACCGTGGAAGCATTCCAGACGGATACCACCCGCCGGGACGACCGGCTGGAGCTCCTGAAAACCTATGCGCTCACCCAATTCGATTCCGGGGCCTTCTTGTTGCCCACCCAGCGGATTGAAATAGACGGAAAAGGATACTTCACGGATTCGCTTTTTGTCTCAGTGGCCACCGTCCCGGTGGATACCCTGGAACAAAACCTGTACGACATCAAGCCCATGGTGGAAGTGGAGGGGAATAATTGGCGCTGGATCCGGTGGCTGGGCTGGACGCTTCTCGTCCTCCTGCTGGCGGGCGGGGCACTTTACTGGTTCGTCTTCCGGGAAAAGCCGCTCACCGAGGCGGAACAGGAAGCGCTGTTGCCCCCTTTCGACCGGGCGATGATCGAGCTGGAGCGGCTGGAATCGACCCGATACCTTATCCAGGATGATTTCAAGGGATATTATACCGAACTCACCAACATTGTCCGGGCCTACCTGGAGGAAGAGGTACACGTCACCGCCCTGGAAAGTACTACGGAAGAACTTATTACGAAGCTCGAACTCCTGCGGGATGCCGGGCAACTCAACCTGGAACCCGAGACCCTCAGCCGGTTCCGGCGCATCCTGCAGACAGCCGACCTGGTGAAATTTGCGAAATCAAAACCCCCTGTGCGCGAGGCCGAAGCAGACAGGGAACAGGTGCGGGATATCGTGGTGCGGACCCATGACGCCCTGCCCGAGCCAACGGAAGAAGAGCTCATGGAGCAGGAGGAATACCGGGAGGAAATCCTCATCCAGCGGCGGCGGAAACGCCTGCGGGTGGGCCTGGCCACGGCAGCGGGTGTCCTCGTGGTTGGCCTGGTATCCGCCCTGGCGTACTTTGGCCCCGGGAATGTGCGTGAGGCCGTGTTCGGCACCCCTACCAAATCCCTCCTGGAAGGGGAATGGATCGCCAGTTCATACGGCTATCCGCCCATCTTGCTGGAAACCCCGGAAGTGCTCTACCGGAAAGAGGTGGAACTGCCACCCGGGGCAAAAGGGAGTATCCGGGACATGGATGTCTTCGGATACGACAACCGCCGTGCCAATTTTTCAATCATGGCCAGCTCCACGCTTTTCGCAGACATGGAGTCCGAGCCCGACTTTGAGCAGAGCGTCGAGAAAGTCCTGGAACAATTCGAGGCCTCCGGCGCCCGGAATATCATTATGAAACAAGAATCGTTCACGACCATATCCGGTGTTGAAGGCATTCGCGTATACGGAAAGGGTACCTTTGACCTGCCCGATTCCTCGGGCAGCATGGAGGGTGCATACAGCATTTTGGTTTTTGGCGGGAAGGGATTCCTGCAACAGGTGGTCATGACCTGGGAAGACGGGGATTCCTATTCGGAGGATATTGTCGAACGCATTGTAAAAACACTGGAAGTTAAAACTACCGTATGATCGGCGCTGATATAGAATTTGCAAACCCGGAATACTTCTGGCTGCTGCTGGCACTGCCCCTGGCGGTGCTGTGGTATGTCCTGAAGCGAAACCGGCAGGGCGCCAGCCTGCGGATCCCCTCGCTGAAGGGCTTTGGCAAGCCCGGCTTGCTGAGCCGCCTCCAACCGGCCCTGTTTGCGCTCCGGCTGCTCGCACTGGCCGCCGTGATCACCGCCATGGCCCGGCCGCAAACCCAGGACATTTCCACCCGGACCAAAACGACCAAGGGGATCGATATCGTCATGGCCATCGACGTGTCCTCCAGCATGCTGGCCCGGGACCTGCGCCCCAACCGGCTTTCCGCCCTGAAGGAAGTGGCGGCCGAATTCATCCGGAAGCGCCCGAACGACCGTATCGGCCTGGTGGCCTATGCCGGGGAAAGCTACACGAAAACCCCGATCACCAGCGACAAATCCATCGTACTCGGGGCCCTGCGGGAGATCACCTACGGACAGCTCAACGACGGAACGGCAATCGGCATGGGACTGGCCACCGCGGTGAACCGCCTCAAGGAGAGCACGGCCATTTCCAAGGTGATTATCCTGTTGACGGACGGGGTCAACAACGCCGGGTTCATCGAGCCCCAGACCGCCGCCGACCTCGCCCTGGAATACGGTATAAAAACCTATACAATCGGCCTGGGTACCAACGGAAACGCCCTTTCGCCCATCGGGTACAACCCGGACGGATCGTTTCGCTACGGCATGCGGCAGGTGGAGATTGACGAAGACCTCCTCACGGCCATTGCAACTGCCACCGGGGGGGAATATTTCCGTGCCACGGACAACGAAAAACTCGAAGCCATCTACGAAGAGATCAACAAACTCGAAAAAACCGAGGTGGAAGAGTTCAAATACTACCGGTACGAAGAGAAATTCAGGCCCTGGGTCTATCTGGCAGGGGCTTTGCTGCTCCTGGAGTGGGGGCTGCGATTTACCGTGTTCCGGAGTTTTATATAATTAGGCAATGATACAGTTCGACGAACCCATCTTTTTTTACCTGCTGCTGGTAATCCCGGTATTGCTGGTGCTGTATCTCGCCCACCACATTTGGAAGAAACGCACCCAGCGCAGGTTTGCGGAAGCCCGGTTACTGCGGCGCCTGGCCCCGGACCGCTCCCTTTTCAAACCCCAGCTGAAGCTCCTCCTGTTCCTGTTGGGCCTGGCTTTTCTGATCCTCGGGCTGGTCAACCCCAAGATGGGCACCAAACTGGAGACCGTCAAGCGGGAAGGGGTGGACATCGTATTTGCCGTTGACGTATCCAAAAGCATGCTGGCCGAAGATATCGCCCCCAACCGCCTGGAAAAAGCCAAGCGCCTCGTATCCGAAATCATCAACGAACTGGCCAGCGACCGGGTGGGGATCATTGCCTATGCCGCCCAGGCGTTCCCCCAGCTGCCCATCACCACCGACTACGGGGCGGCCAAAATGTTCCTGCAAAGCATGAATACGGACATGCTTTCCTCCCAGGGGACCGCCACCCACGAAGCCATCGAACTCGCTGCCACCTATTTTGACGACGAGGAGCAGACCAACCGGATCCTCTTTCTGGTTTCCGACGGGGAGGACCACGCCGAGGACCAGGTATTGGACGCCATTGAACAGGCCACCGACCAGGGCATCCGAATCTATACCATCGGGGTAGGGAGCGCCAAGGGTGGGCCAATCCCGATCAAGCGGAACGGGGTCCTGGAAAGCCTGAAAAAAGACGCCCAGGGGGAAGTGGTGATCACGCGGCTGAACGAGCCGATCCTGACGGAAATTGCCTCGGAGGGCAACGGGGAATATATCCCCGGGGCCAATACAGCGGCGGCTGTGGAACAGATCAGCGGGCTGCTCCAGCAAATGGATAAGATGGAATTCGAGGCCAAGCAGTTTGCCGAGTTCAAGGACCAGTTCCAGTGGTTTCTGGGGGCAGGGCTCCTGCTGTTGTTTTTGGATATTTTTGTACTCGAGCGCAAGACCGGCTGGCTCAGGAAATTGGATTTGTTTAATGAAAAGAAAGCTGCCTGAATGAAACGGATCGCGATTCTCACCCTGATTTTTATTTCTCTCGCCACCTGGGTACGGGCCCAGGAGGCCGGTGCACCGGATCCTGAAGCGATGGATGCCTCACGGGAATTGACCCGGGAAGCCAATGAGGACCTGGCAGAGGACGATTTTGTCAGCGCCGAGGCCAACTACCGCCGGGCCATTGCCAAGAGTCCCGAAAACACGGCTGCCCCTTACAATCTCGGACATGCCTACTACCGGAACGACAGCTACGGGGAAGCTTTTGGCCGCTTTAAGGAAGCCGGGGAACGTACCGCGGAAAAACCGCAAAAGCACAAGTCCTACCATAATATGGGCAATGTGTTTATGAAACAAAAAGATTACAAGCAGGCGGTTGAAGCCTATAAGGAAGCCCTGCGCAACGACCCGACCGACGAGGAAACCCGCTACAACCTGGCCCTGGCCAAGGAATTGCTCAAAAAAGACCAGGAACAACAAAAACAGGACGAGGAAAACCAGGAACAGGAACAGGAAGACCAGCAAGAGGAGGAGAAGGAAAACCAGGAGCAGAACGAAGGGGATAACGGCGAGCAGGAACAGGAGGAAGACCAGCAGCAAAACGGGGGCGAAGACGAGCAGGAGGAAAATAAGGAAGGCGACGGGGACCGCAAGGAGGAACAGGACCGCAAGCCGGAACAAAAGCAGGAACAACCCCGCCCGAACCAATTATCGCCCCAGCAAATACAGAATTTGCTGCAGGCCATGGAAAACGAGGAAAAGAAAGTCAAGGAAAAAATTGACGCCCAGAAAGTCAAAGGGGCCCCGGTTAAAACCGAAAAGGATTGGTAGATGCGGATACGGGCCTGGATCATATCGTTATTTCTGGCCTTTTCGGCCACCGCCCTGCTGGGGCAGGAGGCCGAAGAAGTTACCTTTGAGCTGAAACTCAGCAAGGAGCGGCTCGGGGTGAACGAACGGCTTCGGGCCGACTTTGTGATGAACAAAGACGGGGACAATTTTGTGCCGCCGGATTTTGATGGGTTCCGGGTGCTGATGGGTCCCTCTCAATCTATCAGCTCCTCCTGGATCAACGGGGTGCGGTCTTATTCCAAGACCTACACCTATATGCTGGCCCCAGAGGCCAAAGGCCGGTTTACCATCGGCCAGGGTACTATCGTTATTTCGGGGGAAGTCTATAAGACCATCCCGAAGGAAGTCACCGTCACGGAAGCCGTGGACAACCCGAACGGCGCTCCTTCCGTGGACGAGATCGCCGATGAAAACCTCCACCTGGTGGCCGAGGTGTCCAAGACCAACCCGTACATGAACGAGCCCGTCAGCGTGGTGTACAAACTCTACTTCAGCTCCACGGTTGGCGTATCGAATTTCAGGCCGCTGGACAACCCGAAATACAACAATTTCTGGAGCCAGGAAATCCCTTTCAGCAAATACAGTATCGAAAACGGCACCTATGGGGGGCAGCCCTACCGGTACGTCGTGCTCAAACGGGTGGTCCTCTACCCCCAAAAGAGCGGCGAACTCGATATAGAGCCCCTGGCCCTGGAGGTATCCCTGGAGGTACCCACGGACAAGAGGAATTTCTTCGGCGAGCGCATTTACGCCACCACCAATAAAACCGTCTCCGCCGGCCGGCGTACGCTGCAGGTGCGCGCACTGCCCGAAAACGGGAAGCCTGCTGATTTCAGCGGGGCCGTCGGCGACCTGGATTTTGAGGTAACCACGAGCAAAACGAGCCTCAAGGCCACCGAATCACTGCAGGCAACCGTATCTGTGAGCGGCAGTGGGAACCTGAAACTCTTCCAGTTGCCAAAGCTCACGCTCCCGAGCTCCCTGGAGGTCTATGAACCGGAATTCAACGAGGATATCCGCACCAACCTCAGCGGCATGCAGGGTGCTGTTTCCGAGCAGTATACCATTGTCCCGGGGTTCCAGGGGAAATATCCAATCCCCCCCATTACCTTTTCCTGGTTTAACCCGAAAACGGAAACCTATGAGCGCATGAGTTCCGGGGAGATTACCATCGAAGTCACGGAGGGGCCCATCGCCGCAGCTCCCAGTACTCCCGCAGCCCCCGGGGCCGTGAAGTCGCCGGTAATTTCGGGCAACCAGTTCTATTTCATCAAACTCCGGCCGGGCCTCAGCAGCAAAACCTGGAGCCCGTTCTTTGGAAGCCGCGCGCATGTCATCTGGCTGTTGGCACCCCTGCTCCTCATCCCATTGTTTGTCGTACTTCGCAGGAAGCAGGAGGAACGCCAGCGGGATGTGGTCGGGAACAAGGTGAAACGGGCCAACCGCCTGGCGAGGCGCTACCTGTCCCGGGCCCGCAAGTTACTGGGTCAGAAAGATGCCTTTTATGTAGCCCTGGAACGCGCCCTGCACAACTACCTGAAGGCCAAACTAAAGATCGAGACTTCGGAATTCAGCAAGGATAAAATCCGCGAACTGCTCACGGACCGGGGCGTGGGCTCAGACTCCGTCGACGATTTCACCCGGTTGCTCGAAAATTGTGAAATGGCGAGGTACAGTCCGTTTTCGAGGGTGCAGATGCAACAGGATTACGACAAAGCGAGCGAGGTAATAACCGAAATGGATAAATCCCTGTGATATGAAACGGACACCCAGGATTTCAATAGTCCTCCTGATGCTCCTGGCCACCCCTTTCGGGTGGTCGCAGGCCGATTCCCTCTTCCACAAAGCCACGGAGGCTTACAATGAAGGGGCCTTCGAAGAAGCCATCGGATATTACGAAGCGATCCTCGGGGACAACCAGCATTCCGCCGCGCTTTACTACAACCTGGGGAATGCCTATTACAAGACAGGGGAAATCGCCCCGAGTATCTATTACTATGAAAAAGCGCTGCTACTGGACCCAGCGGACCCGGAGATACGAAACAACCTGGCCTTTGCGCAGAACATGACCCTCGACGCCATCCAGCCGCTCCCGCAAACAGAAATATCCCGCATTTACGAAAGCCTGCTCTACGGGTTTGGCATCGACCAGTGGGCCTATCTCGGGATCGCTTTTATGATCCTGTTCGTACTCGGATCCCTGGCATTTTACCTGCTGGGAAGCCCGAATAAAAAGCGGATCGCCCTGCTTGCCGGGATGTTGTTCCTGCTACTGGCCATCGCTGCCACGGCCCTGGCATACCTCCAGTACCGGGCCTACCTGCGGGACCAGCCGGCCATCGTATTTGCCGGGGAAGTCGTTGTCCGGTCCGAGCCCAACCAGGGGGCGGAAGCCGCTTTCCAGTTGCATGAGGGCACCAAAGTACAGGTCCGCGACTCCCTGGCGGACTGGCGCAAAATCGAACTGGCAGACGGACAGAGCGGCTGGATGCCCGCAGACGGCCTCCGTTTGCTGAAAGACTTTTAAAATTTAGTTAACAGGACGGTAGCACATTCTTTCTTATTTTTGCGCCAACCAATACGCGTATGCCATCCAAGCCATTTCTCATAGCAATCCTGGGTTTCTGGGCGCTTTCCATTATCGGTTCGCCCCTGGCCTGGCTATACCAATCCGAGGAGACCATCGCGATTACCATGAATACCGCCGAGGAGGAGTCCGGGAAAACCGTTAAGGTAGACCCCCTCGAGGAAAAACTGATCATTCACAACCTGATGCCCTATTGCGAAAATTGGGCGCTATCCGTTCCGCGTCCAGGATTCGGTTCCACCAATAACGAATCGGATTTTATCGTGGAAATCCTCCTGCCACCCCCCGAAGTACTGCTGTACGCCTGAAAACCCATTTAATTACAGCTTACTAACCTCCGCGCGCCGATAACCGGGCCTGCGGAATCAATTCGTTATTCCATGTTTAAACATATCAAGCAGGACCTTCCTGCAAGTATCGTCGTATTTTTTGTTGCTATCCCGCTCTGTCTCGGGATTGCACTGGCCAGCGGGGCCCCCCTGTTTTCCGGGCTGATTGCCGGGATCATCGGGGGAATCGTCGTCGGCGCGCTCAGCGGCTCCCAGATCGGGGTCAGCGGGCCGGCAGCCGGGCTTGCCGCCATCGTCCTCACGGCCATCGGGGCCCTGGGGGGATGGGAAAACTTCCTGGTAGCCGTCGTCCTGGGTGGCGCCATCCAGATTCTATTCGGCGTATTGCGCGCCGGGATCATCGGCTATTATTTTCCCTCATCCGTTATTAAAGGGATGCTCACCGGGATCGGGATCATTATCGTCCTGAAGCAGATCCCGCACTTTTTCGGATACGATTCGGATCCGGAAGGGGATTTTGCATTCTTCCAGGTTGACGGGGAAAACACCTTCTCCGAGGTGTTCAACGCCCTGAACAATATCTCCCCGGGAGCGACCATCATCGCACTTATCGGCCTGGGCATCCTGATCCTCTGGGAGAAAGTACTCTCTAAGAAGGCCAAGATATTCCAGCTGATCCAGGGACCCCTGGTGGCCGTGGTTGTGGGGATCCTTTTTTATGTTTTCACCCAGGGCAACGAGCTCCTCGCTATCGCCCCGGAACACCTGGTGAGCGTTCCCGTACCCGAGGATGCTGCATCTTTTGTCGCCCAGTTCAGCTTCCCGAATTTCGGGGTCATCGGCCGGCCGGAAATCTGGGTTACTGCCTTTACCATCGCCCTGGTGGCCAGCCTGGAGACCCTCCTGTGCGTGGAAGCCACAGATAAACTCGACCCCGAGAAACGCGTAACCCCCACCAACCGGGAGTTGCTGGCACAGGGAACGGGGAACATGCTCTCCGGCCTCGTTGGCGGCTTGCCGATCACCCAGGTAATTGTCAGGAGCTCGGCCAATATCCAGTCGGGCGGGAAGACCAAACTCTCCGCCATCATGCACGGTTTTTTCCTGCTGATCTCGGTGATCCTGATCCCGACATTGCTCAACATGATCCCGTTGTCCGTGCTGGCTGCCATCCTTTTCCTGGTGGGATATAAACTAGCCAAGCCTGCCCTTTTCAAGGAGATGTATATCAAGGGTTGGAAACAGTTCGTCCCGTTTGTGGTCACCGTGGTGGGGATTATCTTCACCGACCTGCTGATCGGGATTGGTCTCGGACTCGGAGTCGGCATCGTCGTGATCCTGATCAAGAGTTACCAGAACTCCCACTTCCTGCATATCCAGGAGAAGGACAATGGGAATCACAAAGTGAAAATGACCCTGGCCGAGGAAGTTACCTTTATCAACAAAGGGGCCATCCTCAAGGAACTGGACAGTCTGCCGGAAAACACGTATCTTGAACTGGACGTCCGCAAAACCCGTTACCTGGACAACGACATCATCGAAATCCTGGACGACTTCGCGCTGAAAGCGAAAAACCGGAATATCGACATCCTGCTGATTTCCGAGCGGGGCGAAGCTCACAACCCGCCGAGCTACCTGGAATTTTTCAACCTCCGCCCCAAGAAAACTGCATAAGAACCTAAACAATTATCACATGAAAGCACATACTAAAGAAACCCAGGCAACCATGACGCCTGATAAGGCATTGCAATTCCTCAAGGAGGGCAACCAGCGGTTTCAACAAAACCTGAAAGCCAACCGGAACCTGCTCGAACAGGTCAACGATACGGCAGAAGGCCAGTTCCCGTTTGCCACCATCCTGAGTTGCATCGATTCACGGGTATCCGCCGAGCTCGTATTCGACCAGGGCCTGGGGGACATATTCAGCATCCGCATCGCCGGCAATTTTATCAACCAGGACATTCTGGGAAGTATGGAATTTGCCTGCAAACTGGCAGGAACCAAATTGCTGGTGGTTCTCGGCCACACGAGTTGCGGGGCCGTAAAAGGGGCTTGCGACCATGCACGCCTGGGCCACCTGACCGCGCTGATCAACAAGATCGAGCCCGCCGTGGCCGCAGTCAAGGAGCCGAAAGACGAGGCCCTTCGCAATTCCAAAAATCTGGAATTCGTGGACGCCGTATCCGAGGTCAACGTCAAAATGGCCATCGACCAGATCCGGGAGCAGAGCAAGATCCTCAGCGAAATGGAGAGCGACGGCGAGATTGCCATTGTCGGCGCCATGTACGACATCAGCAACGGGGCTGTGACGTTTTACGGGTAATCCCGGGCCTGTTTCCCCGGGGACAGGAACCCCCCAACGAAAAAAGCCGGCACGCACTTGCGCGCCGGCTTTTTCATTTTTTTGTTTGTATCTTCTGATGCTACAAGCAACCGCAACCATGAAGCAACTTTTTGCCCATTTCAAAGGGGACCTGTTCGGGGGGATCACCGCCGGGATCGTCGCCCTGCCCCTGGCCCTGGCCTTTGGGGTCAGCTCCGGGCTCGGGCCGAGTGCCGGCCTGTACGGGGCTATTTTTATCAGCTTTTTCGCGGCCCTTTTCGGGGGGACCCCCACGCAGATATCCGGGCCCACAGCTCCAATGACCGCGGTGAGCATGGTGATCATCGCCAGTATTATCGCCGTCAACGACGGTAGCGTTGAACAGGCCATGCCCGCCATCCTCACGGTATTCCTGCTCGCCGGGCTTATGCAGATCGGCCTCGGCCTGGTGGGGCTCGGCAAATATATCCGGTACATCCCCTACCCGGTCGTTTCGGGCTTCATGACGGCTATCGGGGTGATTATCATCGTCACCCAGATCCTCCCTGCCCTGGGCTACTATCCCAAGGAGGACGAAGAATTTGTGAACCGCTTCAAGCCCCAGGCAGAGGAATTGATCCTTGAAAATATCCTGAAGGAAGAAGCCGGGGAAGGTATCCTCGTCCTCGAGGACTTTGAAGAAACCATCAAACGTGCCGATGAGATCACAGAAGCTGCCATCCGAAAGGAATCGGCCACGCTTGCTGCCAAGGAAGCGAGCGGGGTAATGGGTGCCCTGAGGGTTATGGACCGGGCGCTGAACAATATCAACTGGCTGGAAGTGGCCCTGGCCCTGGCAACCATCTTTATCATCTACGGGTTTAAACGGATTACCACCGCCGTCCCGAGTACCCTGGTGTCCCTCCTGGTGGTATCGGGTGCCGCCGTTGGCCTGGGCCTGGATTATCGCCCTATCGAACAAATTCCAGAAGGCTTCCCCATCCCGAACCTGGAGATCCTCACGGAATTCCGGCTCGGCACGATAACCCCTTATGTTTTTACTGCCCTGACGCTCGCCTTGCTGGGGGCCATCGACTCCCTGCTTACCTCGGTAGTGGCCGACAACATGACCAAGACCAAGCACAAACCCAACAAGGAACTGGTAGGCCAGGGTATCGGAAACAGTATTGCGGCCGTATTCGGGGGACTCCCCGGGGCCGGCGCCACCATCCGGACAGTAGTCAACATCAATTCCGGGGGGAAAACGCGCCTTTCCGGGATGATCGCCGGGATCCTGTTGCTGGTCGTCCTGCTCGCCCTCGGGCCCATTGCGTCCCAGATCCCGGCGGCTGTCCTGGCGGGGATTTTGATTACCGTGGGGATTGCTGTGATGGACTACAAGGGCCTCCGCGCCATCCCCAGCCTGCCCAAGGACATTTCCCTGGGGCCCCTGAAGCTGAGTTCCGAGGTGATTGTCATGCTGGTCGTACTCGTCCTTTCCACCTTCTGGAACCTCGTCTACGCGGTGGGTATCGGCCTGGTGATCGCCTCCCTGATGTTTATGAAAAAGATCGGCGACCTGACCGCCCAACGATCGGACGTCAAGTCCCTGAACGACGAAAAGTCCTGGCCTGACGAGGGCAATTTCCCGGTAAAACTCCGGGAAGAAGTGTTTATCAAGCATATCAAGGGGCCGCTGTTCTTCGGGACCACCAGTGATTTCCAGAGCCTGGCCGACCAGATACCGCCTACAGCCCAGGCGGTGATCCTCCGCCTCGGGAGGATGCAGTACATGGACCAGTCCGGCCTGTACGCCATGGAAGACGTCCTGCAGGAATTGCAGAAAAAAAACGTGGTCCCCCTGTTCGTGGACATTCAGGACCAGCCTCGGTACATGATGTCCCGGATCGACATCATCCCGGACCTCGTGCCGGAAGAGCATATTTTTGAATCGTTCAGAGACTGCGTGGCCTGGGTGCGCCAGAATATTCCCGATACGGTTTGATCGGGCAGCTGCCAGGAGCGTTTTGGCCGGTGAAATGCCTTTCCGGTTGCGGGAATTGTTTACCTTTGTCCCTGCTTTAAAACCCTGGGCGCTTGCCGCGTCCGTGCATTGAGCAGCATGATCGACCAACTGAAAAAACATCTGGAGACAGTTCGGGAATTCCAGGCGGATACCCCGGAAGCCATCGAAGCGTTCCGTATCAAATACCTTGGCAAAAAGGGATTGTTAACCTCCTTTTTTGCGGAACTCAAAAACGTGCCTGCATCTGAAAAGCGGGAATTCGGCCAAACCGTCAACCAACTGAAAAATGCGGCGGCGGAAAAAGTGGACTCCCTGCGGGAAGCCCTGCAATCCGGCAAACAACCCGATACGCGCTACGGCGACCTCACGCGTCCGGGCAAGCCCCTGGAAGTGGGCTCCAGGCACCCGATTTCACAAGTGAAGTACCGGATCATCGATATTTTTTCCCAGATTGGGTTTACCGTATCGGAAGGCCCGGAAATCGAAGACGACTGGCACAACTTTACCGCGCTGAACCTGCCGGAATACCACCCGGCCCGGGATATGCAGGACACTTTTTTTATACAGACGGACCCGGATATCCTCCTGCGGACGCATACTTCCTCCGTTCAGGTTCGCTATATGGAAAACAACAAACCACCAATCCGGACCATTTCCCCGGGCCGGGTATACAGGAACGAGGCCATTTCGGCTCGTTCTCACTGCTTTTTCCACCAGGTGGAAGGCCTCTATATCGATAAGGGGGTTTCCTTTGCAGACCTGAAGCAGACCCTGCGCTATTTTACAACCGCCCTGTTCGGTAAATCCAAAATCCGCCTGCGGCCCTCCTATTTCCCGTTTACCGAGCCCAGTGCCGAGGTGGATGTATACTGGGGGCTCGAAACGGAGACGGACTACCGCATGACCAAAGGTACCGGCTGGCTGGAGATCATGGGGTGCGGCATGGTCGACCCGAACGTATTGGAAAACTGCGGTATCGATTCCAAGACCTATTCCGGCTTTGCATTCGGCATGGGTATTGACCGCATTGCGCTCCTGCTCCACCAGATCCCCGACATCCGCCTGCTCAGCGAGAACGACGTCCGCTTCCTGCGCCAGTTCCGGAGCCTGCGCTAGTCAGCGCAGGGGGAAGCCCTTGGCCGCCCACCAGGGGTGGATTTCGATTTCCAGCCTGCCGGCCCGGACCGCCGGGTCCATATTGGCAAGGGAATCCGCCATTTCCAGGGTGGGTACGTTGTAAATAGTCACCCCCCGGATGTCCCCGTCATCCCCGAAAGGCCCCGAAATATCGGCATATCCCAATTCGTACATCCGCCCCAAATGGGCCAGGTGCAGCCGCTGCAGGCTGTCTGCCTCCTCCTTGTTCTGCGAGCGGACGGCGCCCCGTTTCAGGAAGGCCATAAAATATTGCTGCATCAGGACGGTATCCCCGGTTTCCTCATCGATATAGTCAAAGACCTGATAGCCTTCGGAAACCAGTTTTTCCCGGAGTTCCGCGATGTTTGGCTCCTGCTTCGCTTCTGCAGAGGCACCCCCGGATCCCAATTCGGGGTAGGCGGACGAATCGGCTGACGCGTCCCGGGATTTTTCGCCACAGGCAGCGGATAGCATTGCAAACATGAAGGCACAAGCCCCGTATTTTAATCGTTCCATGTACTATAGGGTTTGATGCTTAATTGCGAATTGTAATAAGCCGGGTTGCCGGTGACCTCCTCCCCCAACCACTCGGGCCTGGGGAACTCTTCATCGGCACGGCCGAGTTCCACCTCTGCCAGGACCAAACCGTCGTTTGCATCCCGAAACTCATCCACTTCGAACAGGTGGCGCCCCGACGGCACCTCGTACCGTGTTTTGCGGATTGGGGTATCCGGGCACAGTGCAAGCAGGGATTCGGCGTCCCCGGGCGGTATCTCGTATTCCCACTCCTGCCGGGTAGTCCCCGATTCCGTGGTCCGTCCCTTGATGGTAATCCACGCCTTCTTGCCGGAGCGCCTCACCCGGATCGTCCGCTCCGGATCCGTACTGAGGAACCCCTGCACCATTTCCCGGCGCGAGGTGGCGTGGTCCCTGTACGCCCTGGAAACCACCCGAAATTTTCGTTCAATCTCAAGCATGTAGTTGCATCGGTTCGCAACCCGCTGCCAGGCCGCTTACGGTTAAATATACCGTAAATTTGTGTATGGAAGAACCGCGGGAATTGCGAAAGATCATCCACATCGACATGGACGCCTTTTTTGCCTCGGTGGAACAGCTCGACCGACCCGAACTCAAGGGCCTTCCCATTGCGGTGGGCGGGGGTGCCAAACGGGGTGTGGTGGCCGCTGCCAGTTACGAGGCACGGACCTATGGCGTCCGGTCTGCCATGAGCGGGGTACAGGCCCGTCGCCTCTGCCCGGAACTCGTGTTTGTCAAGCCCCGGTTCGACCGATATCGCGAGGTATCCGGCCAAATCCGGCAAATATTCCAGGAATATACAGACCTGGTGGAACCATTGTCCCTGGACGAGGCGTACCTGGACGTCACGGCCAACCGGAAGGGGATGCCGTCTGCGACGCTGTTGGCCCGCGAAATCCGGAGGCGGATCCTGGAAGAAACCGGCCTGACCGCCTCGGCCGGGATCTCCGTCAACAAGTTTATCGCCAAGGTCGCCAGCGATTTCAACAAACCCAACGGTCAGAAAACAGTCCCCCCGGAAGACGTGCTGGAATTCCTGGAATCCCTGGAAATCCGGAAATTCCACGGGGTGGGCAAGGTAACTGCCGAAAAGATGAATGCCCTTGGGATTTTTACCGGGGCCGACCTCCGCAGGCAAAGTGAGGACTTCCTCACCGGCCATTTCGGCAAGAGCGGGCAGCACTACTACCGGGTGGTCCGGGGGGTGCACGACAGCCCGGTGCAACCCAGCAGGATCCCGAAATCCCTGGGGGCCGAAAGGACCTTCAGCGAAAACCTGAGCAGCGAGGTGTTCATGGTGGAAAAACTCACTAAAATTGCGGAAGAGCTCAGTCGCCGACTGCGGGCCCGAGGCCGTTCGGGAAAAACGGTCACACTAAAGATCCGGTACAGCGATTTCAGCCTGCAAACCCGAAGCCGCACGCTGCCGGAATTCGTCGATTCGCCCGGCCGGATCCTGGCTGCCGCCCGGGACCTGCTCTACCAGCAACCCCTGGAGAATTCTGTCCGCCTGCTGGGGATTTCCCTGTCGAACCTGGATACGGAAAACGAGAAAACCGAATCCCCGGAGGATTCGGTTTCCGTACAATTGAAGTTTGAGTTTTAAACGCTGAGGCGAGCCATGTGGGCACGAACGTGGGAAAGCCCCGGGGGGCACGAACACGTAGGCGGGCCCTTGGCGCAGTGCCCGGATCAGAAATTACAACTGTCGATCTCGGTCACCCGCAGCGTATTGACCATCCCCTTATCCTTGATCGGCATAGCTGCCAGGCTGATGAGCATGTCCCCGGCTTCCAGGTATCCCTTCTGGCAGGCGATCTTGTTGACGTCTTCGATAGTCTCATCGGTAGACACAAACCGGTCGTAGTAAAACGCCTTGACCCCCCAGAGCAGGTTCAGTTGGGACAAGATCCGCTTATTCGAGGTAAATACGAGGATGTGCGCGCCCGGGCGCCAGGCGGAAATCTGGAAGGCGGTGTACCCGCTGTTGGTCAGCGTGGAAATGGCCTTTGCCCTGATTTCGTTTGCCATTAGCGCCGCGTGGTAACAGACGCTCTTGGTGATATATCGTTTGGTGCGGACGTGGGGCGGGTCGTGGGGGACTTTAATGAGTTCCGAGCTCTCCACGCTTTTCAGGATGCTCGACATCCGCTCAATGACCTGTACCGGGTAATTCCCCACCGAGGTTTCCCCGGAGAGCATCACCGCATCGGCCCCGTCCATCACGGAATTCGCCACGTCGTTTACCTCAGCCCGGGTCGGGGTGAGGCTGGTGATCATCGTCTCCATCATCTGGGTGGCGATAATTACGGGGATTCGCGCTTTTTTGGCGCGGAGTACCAACCGTTTTTGGATCAGCGGGACCTCCTGTGCCGGCACCTCCACGCCCAGGTCGCCCCGGGCAACCATCAGCCCGTCGCAATAGGCGACGATCTTGTCGATGTTGTCCACCGCTTCGGGTTTTTCGATCTTGGCGATGATCGGGATTTTGTGTTCCGAGTGCTTGTTGATCAACTCCTGCAGGTCCATCAGGTCCTGGCTGTGGCGCACAAAGGACAATGCAATCCAGTCCACGTCCTGGGAAATGGCGAACTCAGCGTCCTTGATATCCTTTTCGGTCAGCGCCGGCAGGGAAATATTCGTATTCGGCAGGTTGACCCCCTTTTTGGACTTGAGCGGCCCGCCCTGGATAACCTTTGCTTTGACGCTGTCCTTCCCGTTGGTCTCGAGGATTTCAAAAATCAGTTTCCCGTCGTCCAGGAGGATGCGTTCCCCGGGCTTGACGTCACGCGGGAAATTCTCGTAATTCATGTAGACAGCTTCAGCTGTCCCTTCAAAGGGTTTCCCGGTCTTGAAGAAAATTTCGTCCCCCGGGGCTACAACCACCTCGCCGGACATTACGCCGACACGGAGCTTGGGGCCCTGCAGGTCGGCCAGGATTGCCGTGTAGAGGCCGAGTTCTTCGCTGAGTTCCCGAATCATCCGGATCCGCTTCCCCACATCCTCGTAATTGGCATGGGAGAAATTGATGCGGAAAACGTCCACCCCGGCTTCAACCATCCGGCGAAGGACGTCTTTGTCACTGGTGGCCGGGCCGAGTGTGGCCACTATTTTCGTCTTTTTATGGCTTGGCATATCTGTTTTAGAAAATTAGGTTCTGTTTGGATTTTAGTTCTGAAGCCTCCAGGCGGTAGGCCGTGATAATCTTTGCGACCGAAAGCAGTCTGGCTACCAGCTGTTGTTCCCTGTCCTCCCCTTCGAGTTTCAGGAAGTAATCCACCTCCTTTTTTTCCGGGACCAGGAAATGACGCCTGTGGCTGGGTTCGTCCGGGAACAGGCCCGCTGCCGGCCCGGACCCCGTGCTGATGCCCGAATTGCGGACCAGGGTCCAATCCCGCTGATTCGCTTCGTCCTTGTACTGGAACAGGGGGAAATTCACCTGCCCGTCGAGTTCCAGATCCTGCCGCAGGCGCTTCAGGTTGATGGAACACGCCTGGTTCAGGGCGTAGGCCAGGGCGTAGTCCTCTAACTGGCTGTGGATTGCGAAAAGACCGAAAGTAGTGTCTTCCAACAGGTCTTCCCAAATGTTCAGCGATGCGCCCATTCCGGTTTTTGACGAATCGTAAATATAACGGTTCTCCCCGAATCCACCTAGTTCAGGGCTTATTCGCTGTCCATTTTGTTCTGGAGGGCAAAAAATGCGCGCCGCGATGCCTTTTCCTCCGCTTTCTTCTTGGAGGTAGCTCGGGCCTTGGCCAGGATACGGCCATCTATATGCAATTTGACTGAAAAATGCTTTACCGGGTCGTTGCCGGAATCCTCGTATACTTCAAAATTAAACTCCTTCTTCTGTTTCTGGCACCACTCGATCACCAGGCTCTTATAGCTGATTACCTGTCCTTCGAGTTGCTCGATATCCACATAGGGCTCAATCACCCGGCTCTGGATAAACTTTTCACAGTATTTGTACCCGCGGTCCAGGTAGATGGCCCCGACCAACGCCTCAAAGACATTGCCGTGGATATTCTCCCCGAAATGCGCCTTGGGGATCCGGCTTTCGACAAAGTTCAGCAACCCGAGGTCTTTGCCCAGTTCGTTCAGGTGTTTCCGGCTGACAATCTTGGAGCGCATCTTGGTAAGGTACCCCTCATCCCCGGCCGGCACCTCGTTGTACAAGTGCTTTGAGATGATCGTCCCCAGCATGGAATCACCCAGGAATTCGAGCCGTTCGTAATTCATCGGGTGCCCGCTCTTATCTTTTTTATTGGCCGACCGGTGGAGGAACGCCCGCTTGTAAACTTCCAGGCTTTTCGGCTTGAACCCCAGGATCCGGCTGATCCCCAAAAAAAAATCCCCATCCTCCTTGGGATGGGAATTAAAGATGTTGCCGGGAAATGTCATACGGGACTCAGCTTATTTTCTTGAACAATACGCAGGCGTTGTGCCCGCCGAACCCGAAGGTGTTGCTCATCGCCACCTGCACATCCCGTTTTTGTGCTTTGTTGAGTGTCAGATTGAGCTTCGGGTCGATATTCTCATCCACCACCGAGTGGTTGATGGTCGGGGGGACAATTCCGTGTTCCATAGCCAGGATGGAGGCGATGGCCTCGATAGCCCCGGCGGCCCCGAGCAGGTGGCCGGTCATGGACTTGGTGGAATTGATGTTCATTTTTGGCGCATGCTCCCCGAATACCTGGGAAATTGCCTTGAGCTCCGCCACGTCCCCGAGGGGGGTGGAGGTCCCGTGGGTATTGATGGCATCTACTTCTTCCGGGGAAATCCCGGCGTCCCGCAGGCAGTTCTCCATGACACGCACCACCCCGATGCCTTCCGGATGGGGGGCTGTCATGTGGTAGGCATCGCTGCTCAACCCGCCGCCGACCACCTCAGCGTAGATTTTGGCACCCCGGGCCTTGGCGTGTTCGTAATCCTCGAGGATTAAGGAACCGCCTCCTTCTCCAAGTACGAAACCGTCCCGGGTTGCATCGAAGGGACGCGAAGCCGTTTCCGGGCTGTCATTCCGGGTGGAAAGGGCGTGCATGGCGTTGAAGCCACCCATGCCGGCTATGGTTACAGCTGCCTCGCTTCCGCCGGTGACGACCACGTCGCAGTGACCCAGGCGGATGTAGTTCAGCGCATCAATCATCGCGTTGGCAGAACTCGCACAGGCC
Organism: Robiginitalea sp.; assembly: GCA_964226055.1. Taxonomy (GTDB): domain Bacteria; phylum Bacteroidota; class Bacteroidia; order Flavobacteriales; family Flavobacteriaceae; genus Robiginitalea. Next base: position 23,450 of record CAXQQM010000094.1, read on the forward strand.
GAAACGGTTGTGTAGTTCGGCCCCATAAACCCGTGTTTGATGGAAATGTTCCCCGGGGCGATATCCGCAATCATCTTGGGGATAAAAAACGGGTTAAACCTCGGCGTACCGTCCCCTTCTGCAAAGTTGAGGACTTCCGTCTGGAAGGTCTCCAGGCCGCCAATCCCGGCGCCCCAGATTACCCCTACCCGGAATTTGTCCACCGTGTCAAGGTCCAGCCCGGCATCCGCAATCGCCTCGTCCGAACAGACCAGGGCGTATTGCGCAAACGGGTCGAGTTTGCGGACCTCCTTGCGGTCAAAAAATTCCATGGGGTCGTACCCCTTCAACTCGCAGGCGAATTTGGTCTTGAACTTTTCTGTATCGAAATAGGTGATGGGAGCACATCCGCTTTTGCCATTTTTCAGGCCTTCCCAATATGCGTCTTTGCTGTTGCCAATGGGGGTAAGGGCTCCCAGACCGGTAACTACTACTCGTCTTAATTGCATGAAAGGAATCTGTTTGTCTGCTGTGTAACCCTGGTGTAAATTAAAAAAAATTATCCATGCAGCCCGATTACCACATGGATAATTTCAATTCGATTGATTGAATATCATGTACCTACTTGGCCTCCTCGATGTAGCTAATAGCCTGGCCTACAGTAGCAATATTTTCTGCTTGATCGTCAGGGATCTGGATATCAAATTCCTTTTCAAATTCCATTATCAACTCTACCGTATCCAAGGAATCCGCCCCCAGGTCGTTGGTAAAGCTCGCTTCAGCAACCACCTCATTTTCGTCAACACCCAGCTTATCAACAATGATAGCTTTTACTCTTGATGCAATGTCTGACATATTGTTTGGTTTTAAATTTAAATTGTTGGCAAAAATATAAAACTTTGGATTAAATACCTTAAATCCCGATAAAATGTACTCCAAATTAGCGATAAATCCAATAGCTATAGTACTTTTATCTCAAATTCCAGGCGCTGAATACAACATCCCCAATGCCTAAAAATATCATTTTATTTGCCTCGGGTTCAGGCTCCAACGCAGAGAATATTTCGAAATATTTCCAAGAGGATCCCCGGGTCCGTATCCGGGCCGTGATGGGCAACAACCTGCAGGCCGGGGTTGTAGAGCGCTGCAAGCGCCTGGGGCTCCCGTTCTACGGTTTTAACCGGGCTGCTTTCCAGGACCCCGGAGGGTTTGTCGGGGTACTGCGCTCCTTTGACCCGGACCTGATCGTGCTCGCGGGCTTTCTTTGGAAAGTCCCGGAAGAGGTCGTCCGGGCGTTCCCCGACGCCATAATCAATATCCACCCGGCCCTGCTGCCTGCCTATGGGGGCAAGGGTATGTACGGCATGCATGTGCACCGGGCAGTCGTCCGGGACGGGGCCTCGCGTACGGGTATCACCGTGCATTACGTCAACGAGGCTTACGATGAAGGGGCTGTCATCCTGCAGCGGGAAATCCCGGTTGCCCCCGGGGATTCCCCGGAAGCTGTGGCCGAAAAAGTGCACGCCCTCGAATACCAATACTTTCCAGAGGCCATCGAAAACGTGTTATTTCCGGACCATGGCTGAGAAAAACAAGTTCTATGTGGTCTGGAAGGGCAAAAAGCCCGGGGTGTATACGAGCTGGGAAGCGTGTAAAAAACAGATCGAAGGGGAAAAGGGTGCCCAGTATATGGGGTTTCCTTCCCGCGGGCAGGCCGAAATGGCCTACCGCGCCGGGTATCGGGAAGCCGTTGCCAATAAGAAACGGGCCAAAGCCGTTTCACCGGAACAGCTGGCCCGGGTTGGACGGCCCAACCTGAATTCGGTATCCGTGGACGCCGCGTCCAGCGGGAACCCCGGGGTGATGGAGTACCAGGGGGTGGATACCCGGACAGGCAGGCGCCTGTTCCACCAGGGGCCTTTCCAGCAGGGCACCAATAACATCGGTGAATTCCTGGCCATCGTCCACGCCCTGGCCTACCTCAAAAAACAGGGCAGCAAACGCATCATCTATTCGGATTCGCGTACGGCGATGAGCTGGGTGCGAAAGAAAAAATGCAATACAAAACTGGTGGAAAACGAAACCAACCGGGACCTCTTCGACATGGTACGCCGCGCCGTGCAATGGCTGGAGACCAACTCCTACCAGACCCCCGTGGTTAAATGGGAAACCCGGGCCTGGGGGGAAATCCCCGCCGACTTCGGGCGGAAATAGCTCCTTTTTCCCGGAGTCGCCCGGGGTTCCAGAGATTCCCCGGCTGCCTGGGGAGCTTTCGCGTCCCAAAAGCGTATATTTGCAGCAAAATTGCACGGACACCCTATGGGGAAATTATTGATCGTGGGTTCGGTGGCATTCGACGCCATCGAAACCCCCTTCGGAAAAACGGATAAAATACTCGGTGGGGCCGCCCCCTTTATCGGCCTGGCCGCCTCCCACTACCAGGCGGACAGTGCCATCGTCTCCGTGGTCGGAGAGGATTTTCCGGCCAGTTACCTGGGCCTGCTCCGCGATCGGGGCATAGATATCAGCGGTATTGAAGTAGTCCCCGGCGGTAAAACCTTCTTCTGGAGCGGCCGTTACCACAACGACCTGAACATGCGGGACACCCTGGTCACCGAACTGAACGTGATGGCCGATTTCCAGCCCGTTGTCCCGGATTCCTACAGGGACGCAGATATTGTCATGCTGGGCAACCTCCACCCGAACATCCAGCTGAGCGTCATCGACCAGATGGCTTCCCGTCCGAAACTCACCGTACTCGACACGATGAACTACTGGATGGACAACACCTGGGATACTTTGCTGGAGGTTATCGGGAAGGTGGACGTAATTACCATCAACGACGAAGAGGCCCGCCAACTCAGTGGGGAATATTCATTGGTGAAAGCGGCAGAGGCTATACACGAAATGGGACCGCGCTACGTGGTGATCAAAAAAGGGGAAAACGGGGCGTTGCTTTTCAACGACAGCCGGATCTTCTTTGCCCCGGCCCTGCCCCTGGAAGAAATTTTTGACCCGACGGGCGCAGGCGACACGTTTGCCGGTGGCTTTACCGGCTACCTGGCACAGACGAAAAACATTTCCTTTAACAACCTGCGCAACGCGGTGATCCACGGGTCCAACCTGGCGTCGTTCTGCGTGGAGCGTTTTGGCACGGAACGGCTTACCCAGCTCCGGCCAGAGGACATCGAACAAAGGCTGGAGCGGTTCAGGGAACTGACCCAGTTCGATATTGAAGTTAAATAATGGACCGGTAAGCGGGCTTTTATTAATTTTGCGAGCATATGAGTGACGCCATCAAGCACGAATGTGGAATCTCCCTCATTCGCCTGCTCAAACCCCTGGAATACTACCAGGAAAAATACGGCTCGGCCTTTTATGGGGTAAACAAAATGTACCTCATGATGGAAAAGCAGCACAACCGCGGGCAGGACGGGGCGGGCTTTGCCAGCATCAAACTCGACATGCGGCCCGGGGAGCGATATATGAGCCGCGTACGTTCCAACGCCTCCCAGCCCATCCAGGATATCTTCGACCAGATCAACGCCCGGATCAATACCTCCCTGAAGGAGCACCCGGAAGCCGTCGATGACACCGCCTGGCAAAAACGGAACATCCCCTATGTGGGCGAACTGCTCCTGGGCCATGTGAGGTATGGGACCTTTGGAAAGAACAGCATCGAAAGCGTCCACCCCTTCCTCCGGCAGAACAACTGGATGCACCGGAACCTGATCGTCGCCGGAAATTTCAACATGACCAACGTCAACGAATTGTTCGACAACCTCGTGCAGCTCGGGCAGCATCCCAAGGAACTGGCAGACACGGTCACCGTTATGGAGAAAATCGGGCACTTCCTGGACGATGCGGTTGCCAAAATTTACAAGCAGATAAAAAAGGAGGGGTTCACCAAGATGGAAGCCTCTCCCATGATTGCCGAACGCCTCAGGGTATCCAAGATATTGCGGAAGTCCTCCAAGAACTGGGACGGCGGCTATGCAATAGCCGGGTTGCTCGGCCACGGCGACGCTTTTGTCCTGAGGGACCCTTCCGGGATCCGGCCCGTCTACCACTATGCCGACGACGAAGTGGTGGTGGTTGCATCCGAACGTCCGGCCATCCAGACCGTCTTCAACACCGCCTATGAAGAGGTTCAGGAACTGCCGCCGGGCCACGCCATCATCGTCAAGAAAGACGGGGACGTGCGAATCCGGCAGATCCAGGAACCCCGGGAGCGAAAAGCCTGTTCCTTTGAACGCATCTATTTTTCCAGGGGCAACGACAAGGAAATCTACCAGGAGCGGAAGGAACTCGGGAAGCTCCTATTTCCGCAGATCCTCGAAGCCATTGACCACGACATCAAGCACACGGTATTCTCGTATATCCCGAATACGGCGGAAACCTCCTTTTTGGGGATGCTCCGGGAGGCACAGAATTACCTGAACAAGAAAAAAGAGGAACAAATCCTCGCCCTGGGCCCGGATATTACCAGCGAAGAGCTCCACAACATCCTGGAGGTGCGTCCGCGCATCGAGAAAGTGGCTATCAAAGATGCCAAGCTCCGGACGTTCATTACCCAGGACAGCAGCCGGGACGACCTGGTGGCCCACGTATACGATATATCCTATGGTTCCGTCAACAAGGGCGACTACCTGGCAATTATCGACGACAGCATTGTCCGGGGGACCACCCTGAAAAAAAGCATCCTGCGAATCCTCGACCGACTGGGCCCCCGGAAAATCATCGTCATATCCTCCGCACCCCAGATCCGCTACCCGGATTGTTACGGCATCGACATGGCAAAACTCGAGGACTTCATCGCCTTTCGGGCTGCCCTGGAATTGCACCGGGACAGGGGGAGCATGGATGTCGTGGAGAGTATCTACAAAAAATGCCAGGAGCAGCTTGCCAATCCCGAGCGGGAAGCCGTCAACCACGTTAAGGAATTCTACGCCCCGTTCCGGACCCAGGAATTATCGGACAAGATCGCCGAGTTGCTGAGCCCTCCCGAGATCCGCGCCGAAGTCCAGATCATCTACCAGACCATCAGCAACCTGCATAAAGCCTGCCCGGACAACCTCGGGGACTGGTATTTTACCGGGGACTACCCGACCCCCGGCGGCAACCGCGTAGTCAACCAGGCATTTGTCAATTTTTACGAGGGGAAAAACCAGCGGGCCTACTGAAAAAACCGGCAATCCGCAAAAAGAAAAAATCGATGAAATACACAAAATTGTGCATTTCATCGATAATATGTGCAGGTTAACGGGTTTTTCCGATTCCGGGAAGGAACCCCTGTACTTTAGGATTGCCATAGCATAAGTAGGTTAAGTTCATGGTAAGATTTGGGGCAAAAAAGGTGGATTCTCATCCACCTTTTTTATTTTCCATACCCCCGCTCCCGGGCAGCTCCTGGGAGAAAGTTCGCACGATGTTTAAGGCGTGGATACCCCCCTCGTAAGAAGCTACAACCCGGCGTGCATTTCAACGGTTTTAAAAGGCATTCATCCGAATGATTTTCGCATGGTAATCCCATGGCTTACATTCGTAGGACCATAGCATAAGTAGGTTAAGTTCATGGTAAGATTTGGGGAAAAAGGCAGGGGTAACACCTTGCCTTTTTTATATTGGCACACAGCCTTTTACCCTTCCAGCCCTCAAATTCCAAGGCAAAAGAGCACGGCCGCAGGCCGGTTAAGCCTTAAATATTTACCAATTTTCTTTGTTATTTCTCTTTATCCCAGTAATTTAGTACTTGCCATAGCATAAGTAGGTTAAGTTTATGGTAAGATTTGGG
>CAXQQM010000095.1:0-11194 GCA_964226055.1 Robiginitalea sp.
CCGGTACGAGATCCGGTTCAGGAGGCTCGCCTGCTCAAAATAACGCGGGTCCGCATTGAGGACCCCGGGCACGTCTTTCCAAATGGTGACCGATTGGGCGTTCAGGCAATAGGCGATAATGGCCGCGGTATAATCGGAGCCTTCCCTGCCCAGGGTCGTGGTAAAGTTGTTCTCGTCACTACCCAGGAACCCCTGGGTAATGAAGAGCTCCTTCCCCGGGGCCAGGGTGGCGATCGCCTCCTGGGTGCGCTCCCACTGGACGTTGCCGTCCCGGTAATTTGAGTCCGTCTTGATGTATCTGCGGATGTCCAGCCAGGTATTCGCGATGCCACTATCTTCCAGGAAAGCACTGACGATTACCGTGGAGAGCAACTCCCCGTAGCCGACGACCTGGTCGTAAACAAACCCGTATTTGGGCGACTTGTTCCAGGCGAGGAAACCCTTTACCTCTTCCACAAGTCCGCGCAGCCTGCCAAAAACCGGGTGCCCTTCGGCGGGAAACAACTCCCGGGCTACACCCATGTGGTAGGCCACCACCTCGTCCAGGGCAGCGGCCAGCGTCCCTTTGTCTTCGAAATAGGCCCGGACCACCGCTTCCATCGCATTGGTGGTTTTTCCCATGGCAGATACTACCAGGAACGTCTTTTCCGTCCCCGTCTCACTGAGCACCTTCAACACATTGCGGACCCCGTCCGCGTCCTTTACCGAGGCACCCCCGAATTTAAATACTCGCATATTCCTTTAGATAAGCTTTGATCCCCGCCTCGTCCAACTGTACGACGTCCCAATCCCTGAGTACCCGGGCACCGCGGGCTTCGTAAAAGTCGATGGCTGGTTCGTTCCAGTCCAGGACTTCCCAGCATACCCGCTTGACCCCCTGTTCGGAGGCGTAACGGATCACTTCGGTGAGCAGGGCACTGCCCACCCCCAGGCCGCGCGCCTCCTCGGTGACGATCAGGTCTTCCAGGTGGATGACCGGGCCCTTCCACGTGGAATACCGGGGATAGATCAGGGCCATCCCGACAATCCTGCCTTCCCCCTCCGCTACAAAACAGCGGAACCTGGGGTCCGGCCCGAAACCGTCCCTGAGGAGTTGTTGCTCGGTGACTTCTACGGCATCGGGTTCCCGTTCGTAAATGGCGAGTTCCCGAATCAACCGGAATACTTCTTTCATGTCCGCTTCCTCAGCGGGTCGTATGCGGGTTTTCATATTTGTTACAAATAAAACACAAAGTTATAAATCTTAAAAACGCCGGGTAGGCGAAAACGATATAGTTTCACAAAATAAGCGATATTTGTGGGCACAACCACCTATTGCGCCCGGATGCAGAAAAAAAACAAGACCCTCGGAGAGTTTATTATTGAGAACCAACAGGAATTCCAATACTCCACCGGCGAGTTGTCCAAACTGATCAACGCTATCCGCCTGGCGGCCAAAGTTGTCAATCACGAGGTCAATAAAGCCGGGCTGGTGGACATCCTGGGGGCTGCCGGCGAAACAAATATCCAGGGCGAGAGCCAGCAAAAGCTGGATGTAATGGCCAATGAAAAGTTCAAACAGACCTTGCAGAACCGGGAAATCGTCTGTGGGATTGCCTCGGAGGAAGAGGACGACTTCATTACCATCAATTCACAGGACGAGCAGCACCAGAACAAATACGTCGTGTTGATCGACCCCCTGGACGGCTCGTCCAACATCGACGTCAACGTATCGGTGGGGACCATCTTTTCGATCTACCGGCGGGTCACCCCCATTGGAGCGCCCGTATCCCTGGAGGATTTTTTGCAACCCGGGATCAACCAGGTAGCTGCCGGCTATATCATCTACGGCACTTCCACGATGCTCGTCTATACCACCGGGCACGGGGTGAACGGCTTTACGCTCAACCCGGCCATCGGCACGTTTTACCTGTCCCACCCCAATATGCAATTCCCGGAAACGGGCCGGATCTACTCAGTCAATGAAGGGAATTACACACACTTTCCACAAGGGGTCAAGGACTATATCAAATACTGCCAGAAGGAGGAGGGCGACCGGCCCTACACGTCCCGGTATATCGGTTCCCTGGTGTCGGATTTCCATCGGAATATGATCAAGGGGGGCATCTACATCTACCCGAAGAGCAGTACGGCCTCCAACGGCAAGCTCCGGCTGCTCTACGAATGCAACCCGATGGCGTACCTGGCCGAACAGGCCGGGGGCAGGGCATCCGACGGGTACAACCGGATCCTGGAGATAACCCCCAACGAACTGCACCAGCGCGTGCCGTTTTTCTGCGGGAGCCGTAAAATGGTGGAGAAAGCCGAGTCCTTTATGGCGCAATACGCCTGAGTCCGGAGCTGAGCCCGGGGGTGAGAACAGGGCCGAGAACGTCTATCGCAATTCTTCCGGCTTTTTACTTCCGGCGCTCCATAAGCAGCAGATAGTCCTCGAAGGGGATCTGACCACTGAAGATTTCCGTGGAACTTTTAAGCACCTTATCGGCCATTTGGGAACTGAAACCGATCCCGATGGCGTACTTGCGCACCAGGTCCTCTTCCTCCGCGTCGATTCCGTGGTCCGAAAAGATGATCCGGAAAAAATCGTAGAGCCGCTCATAGCGTTTCTTCATCTCGAAGGGGGCCTCAATCGGATATTTGTTTTCCTTCTTCATCACCTCCTTGTATTCGGCATCGGTGATATTGAGCTTCTGGGCAAAACGGTCCAGGATTTCCTTTTCCGCCGGGTTGACCGCCCCGTCAACGGCCGCCAGGGAGGCGATGGCTGCAAAGTGCGCCAGGTTGCGGCGCTTCTCGGAGTGGTTGTATAAGTCTAAAATGGGCATGGTCTGCAATGCGTTTATCTCTGCAAATATATTTCTTTTCAAAGGATTTGCCCGCTTCCAGGGAGGGTTTTAGCCGTTCAGGCCACAAAGATTTACAGGTTGCTGTAGGAGGGGTTTTTCCAATAGGTTCCAATGGGGAAAACCAACGGTTAACCACGGCCAAACCGGAACGGTTGCCCATCGTTTGGGTTCCTTCCTGTTAGCGGAATTCCGTACCTTCACCAGGCTATGGGAAAACCGCTTCTGGAATTCACCGACAGGGGTATTTACTGCCCGCCTGCCGACGTCTACCTGGACCCCTGGAAACCCGTGGATCGCGCCCTGATTTCCCACGGCCATGCCGACCACAGCCGGCCGGGGCATGGACAGTATATCACCCACCGCCGGAACGTCCCGATTATCCGTCACCGGCTGGGCGACATCCGGGTCAGCGGCCGGGAGTGGGGGGAATCCTTTACTGTCAACGGCGTGCGCTTTAGTTTTCACCCGGCCGGACATATCATCGGCTCGTCCCAGATCCGGGCGGAGTACCGAGGGGAAGTCTGGGTATTTTCGGGTGACTATAAAGCCGAGGACGACGGCCTGGCGACACCTTTCGAACCGATTCGCTGCCACAGTTTTATTACGGAATGCACCTTTGGGTTGCCGGCTTTTAAATGGCGGCCTCAAGCGGAAGTACTCGGGGATATCAACTCCTGGTGGGCGAGGAACCGGGATGCGGGAAAGACCTCCGTTTTGCTGGCTTATTCCCTTGGAAAAGCCCAGAGACTCCTGGCTGGCCTAAACCCGGGCATTGGCCGGATCTATACCCACGGGGCCATTGAAAATATGACGGAAGTCCTCCGTCCGATGGCTGAATTCCCGGAAACCACCCGGGTAACCGGGGATACCACCCGGGAAGACCTGCGAGGCAACCTCGTCCTGGCCCCGCCCAGCGCCCATGGCAGTGCCTGGATGCGGCGGATGGTCCCATATGAGGTAGCCACTGCCAGCGGCTGGATGGCTTTTCGGGGGGCAAGGCGTCGTCGCGCGGTAGACCGGGGATTTGTCCTGAGCGACCACTGCGACTGGCAGGGGCTGCTTGAGAGCATCCGGGCTACGGGGGCGGAACGGGTCATCTGCACCCATGGATACGCACACATTTTTTCGCGCTTCCTGGCCGAAAACGGGTACGACGCACGTACCGAGGAAACCCAATACGAAGGGGAAACCCCGGAAAACGACACGCAGGAAGTGACATGAGAGCATTTGCGGAACTCATACGGACCCTGGATGCCACCAACAAGACGAATGTCAAGGTGGATGCCCTGAGCAGCTACTTCGAAAGCGCCCCGGGGCCGGATAAAGTCTGGACCATCGCCATCCTTTCGCACCGCCGCCCACCCCGTCCGGTCAATACCCGCCTGCTGCGGGAATGGGCGTCGGAACTGGCGGGTATCCCGCTCTGGCTGTTCGAGGAAAGTTACCATATCGTGGGCGACCTGGCCGAAACGATCGCCCTGGTGATCCCCCGGATGGAAAACCCGCATCCGGGATCCCGCTCCCTGGCCGATTACCTGGAAGACATCGTGGCGCTCAGGGGCCGTGAGGAATCCGAAAAGAAGGCCTACCTCATGGAAAACTGGCAAAAACTGGGGTTTTATGAGCGATTCGTCCTCACCAAATTCATGACCGGCGGGTTCCGGATCGGGATCAGCCAGAAACTCATGACCCGGGCCCTGTCGCAGGCCACGGGTATCGGGGAAGACCTGCTCGCCTTCCGGCTGATGGGCAACTGGGATCCGGCCACCACCGGATTCCGGGAACTGGTGCTGGAGGAGCAGCAGGCCGAAAACCAATCCCGGCCCTATCCCTTCTACCTGGCCTATCCGGTGGATGAAACCCCCGAGGACCTCGGGGATCCCTCCGAGTGGCTGATGGAACATAAATGGGATGGCATCCGGTCGCAACTCATTGTGCGCGGTGGCACCCATTTCATCTGGAGCCGTGGCGAGGAGCTTATCACCGACAGCTACCCGGACCTGGCCCCGCTGGCCGGGGCCCTGCCCGACGGCACGGTCATCGACGGGGAAATACTGCCCTTCCCCCAGGGACAGGTAGGAAGCTTCAACGACCTGCAAAAGCGACTGGGCCGGAAGTCCGTCACCAATTCCCTCCTCGAGAAAATCCCGGTGATCCTCAGGGCGTACGACCTGTTGGAATGGGAAGGCGAGGATATCCGGAACCTCCCCTACACGGAGCGCCGGGCCCGGCTCGACCCGCTGATCGAACCCCTGCAGGCAGACCCCAACATGCCGGCAGACCTCTCGGCAACCATGGACATCCCCAACTGGGAGAGTGCCCGGGAAGAACGGGACCGGGCAAGGGAACTCCGCAGCGAGGGGCTCATGCTCAAACGCCGGGCATCTGCTTACGGAGTGGGCCGGAAAAAAGGGGACTGGTGGAAGTGGAAGGTAGACCCGTTTACGGTGGATGCCGTGCTCACGTACGCCATGCGTGGCCACGGCCGGCGCAGCAACCTTTTTACGGATTACACCTTCGCCCTCTGGGCCGAAAAGGAAGACGGGGAGCGGGAGCTGGTTACGTTTGCCAAGGCGTATTCCGGCCTGACGGATGCCGAATTCCGGCAGGTGGATGCCTGGATCAAACGGAATACCCTGGAGCGTTTCGGGCCGGTCCGGTCCGTGAAGCCCGAACACGTTTTCGAAATCGCCTTTGAGGGGATTGCCCGGTCCGGACGGCACAAAAGCGGCTTTGCCACCCGTTTCCCGCGAATCGTCCGCTGGCGGAAAGACAAACCCATTTCCGAGGCGAACACGCTTGGGGAACTTGAAAATATGATCCCCTGAACCATGGCAGGCCCCAAGCACCCTTCCGGGCAACCCCCGGATACCGACGCCCTGACGGCCATCGCCTCCGATTGGTTTAAACGACAAGGTTGGGACCCGTTCCCCTTCCAGCGCAAGACGTGGGCCGCCTTCCTGGATGGCCACCACGGGCTGCTGAACGCCCCAACCGGCAGTGGGAAAACCTACGCCCTCTGGTTCCCCATCCTCTTGCAGCATATGCGCCACAACCCCGATTTCCGGGAGCGTCACAAAAAAGGGCTCAAGGCCATCTGGATTACGCCGCTGCGTGCCCTGTCCCGGGAAATCCACCAATCGGCCGAACGCATTACCCGGGACCTGGACATCCCATTTGAGGTGGGGATCCGGACCGGTGATACCTCTGCCGCCGAACGCGCCCGGCAACGCAAGGTCCTCCCCGACCTGCTGATCACCACCCCGGAAAGCCTGCAGTTGCTCCTTGCCACCAAGGGGTATAAAAAGCTGTTCGCAGACTGCTACGCCATTGTCGTGGACGAGTGGCACGAACTGCTGGGCAGCAAGCGGGGCGTCCAAATGGAGCTGGCCCTCTCCCGCATGAAAACCATTTGTCCGGCCCTTCGGATCTGGGGGATTTCCGCCACCATCGGCAACCTGGAACAGGCCCGGCAGGTCCTGCTCGGTCCGGGATCCGGGGCCCTGGAAAACTCCGTGCTCATCCGCGCGCAACTCCGGAAGAAAATTACGGTCCGCAGCATCATCCCGGACACTATGGAGACCTTCCCCTGGCGGGGCCACCTGGGGCTCCACCTCCTGGAACACGTCATCCCGATCATCCAGGGCAGCAAAACCACGCTGCTGTTTACCAATACCCGGGGCCAGTGCGAGATATGGTTCCGGGCGTTGCTGGAAAAACACCCGGAACTCGCCGGGGACATCGCCATGCACCACGGGAGTATCGACAAGGCCACCCGCAACTGGGTGGAACAAGCCATCCGGAACGAAAGCCTCCGGGCCGTGGTCTGCACCTCCAGCCTGGACCTGGGCGTGGATTTTGCCCCTGTGGAGACCGTGGTTCAGATTGGCGGGCCCAAGGGGGTGGCCCGGTTCCTGCAACGGGCCGGGAGGTCCGGGCATCGGCCGGGCAGGGAAAGTGTTATCTATTTCCTGCCCACCCACGCCATGGAACTCATCGAGGCCTCTGCCTTGCAGCAGGCCGTCCGCGAGCAGGCCGTGGAAGATCGCATCCCCTACCTGGCCAGTTACGACGTCCTGGTCCAGTACCTGACCACGCTGGCCGTGTCGGACGGCTTCCTGCCGGAGGAAATCTACCGGGAAGTGGCAGGGACATTCTGCTACCAGGCCATGAGCCGGGACGATTGGGAATGGCTGCTGAACTTCCTGGTGATGGGAAGCCAGAGCCTGGCCAGTTACGACGAATACAAAAAGGTTGAAGTACTGCCCGACGGCTTGTTCAGGGTAACCAACCGGGGGGTGGCCATGCGGCACCGGTTCCAGATCGGTACGATTGTGGGGGATGCGCACATGACGGTAAAATACCAGAAAGGTGGGTACATCGGTACGATCGAGGAATGGTTTATCTCCAAACTCAACCCGGGTGACGTCTTTACTTTTGCGGGGCGCAACCTGGAATTTATCCGGATCCGGGACATGGTGGCCCAGGCACGGAATTCCAGCAAGAAAACCTCCAAGGTCCCCAGCTGGATGGGCGGGCGTCTGACCCTGTCGAGCGAGATGTCCGAACTGCTCCGGGAAGAACTCTATTCCCACGGCCGGCCGGCCGCGGAGCAATCCCGGGAAATCCAATCCCTGGAAGCACTTTTTCAACGGCAGCAGCTCGAGAGTATCGTCCCGGGGCCGGACCAGTTCCTGATCGAAACCTTCCATAGCCGGGAAGGGTACCACCACCTGTTCTACCCCTTTGAAGGACGCTTTGTGCACGAGGCCATGGCGAGCCTGCTGAGCTATCGCATCAGCCTGCTGTCCCCCATCACTTTTTCCCTGGCCTACAACGACTATGGTTTTGAGCTCCTGTCGGACCAGGAACTGGATATCGGGGTGATCCTGGACAATGAGTTGTTCAGCCCGGAATACCTGTTGGACGACCTGCAAAAAAGCCTGAATGCCACGGAAATGGCCCGGCGCAAATTTCGCGACATCGCCGTGATCAGCGGCCTGGTATTTACCGGTTACCCGAAAAAGGGGATCAAGATGAAGCACCTCCAGAGCAATTCCCAACTCCTCTTTGAGGTATTCCGCGACTACGAAGCGGACCACCTGCTCTTCCGGCAGGCTTTTCGGGAGACCTTTGAACACCAACTGGAAGAAGGACGCCTGCGAAAGGCCCTGGAACGGATCTCCCGGCAGGAAATCATCTGGAAGGCCTGCGAAAAGTACACGCCCTTTTCCTTCCCGATTGTCACTGACCGGCTGCGGGAAAAACTCTCCAGCGAAAAACTCGCCGACCGCATCCGCCGGATGACCCGGATCCTGACTCGCGGAGGTCGCTGAGAATCGGTATCTTTGACCCTATGACGCACTCACTGGATCTCGCCGGCGAATCCGTGGCATTCCACCACTGGGGCGGCCTGTTCTGGCCGGCGGCCTCCACGCTGATGCTCAGCGACCTCCACCTGGGGAAGGTGATGCATTTCCGGAAACACGGGGCGGCCGTACCCCGCGCTGCGATCCGTCGGAATTTCGACAGGCTTGAGGCCATCCGCCGGCATTTTGAACCCCGGACACTCTGCTTTCTCGGCGACCTCTTCCATTCGCACATGAACCGGGAATGGCAGCTGTTTTCCGATTGGGCAGAGGCTTGCAGTGCCCGGCTGCAGCTGATAGTCGGCAACCACGATGTCATTTCCCCCCTGCGCTACGAGGCCCTCGGCATTGAATTGTACAATGCATTGGAAACCGGGCCGTTTACCCTCACCCACCACCCGGAGGCAGCTGCGGGCCGCTTCAACATTGCGGGACACATCCACCCGGCCGTCCGGTTGGGGGGCAAGGGGCGGCAGACGCTTCGGCTGCCCTGCTTCCACCTGAAGGCCAACCAACTGATCCTGCCGGCATTCGGGGAGTTTACCGGGACCCATGCCCTGGACCCGGAACCCGGCGACCAGTTTTTTGCCCTGACCGGGGATGCCGTGGTACCCCTGGAAACCGCTATTTCCGGCACCCCATTTAAAAGTAGCAAATCATGAACAAGACCTGGTCCTACCTGAACCTTATTTCCGTACTGATCGTACTGGCAGTCAACGGGATTTCCCAATCCGGCATGTGGCCGTATCCGGCTGTGGGGGAAATCAGCCGGAAATACGATACGCTTTTTACCCCGGCAGGATATGCATTCGCCATCTGGGGCCTCATCTTTATTGGCCTGCTGGCCTTTGCGACCTACAGCATCTACAGGAGTTCCCGCTATGAAAGGGACAACGAATTTATCTCCCGATCGGCCCCCTGGTTTATCGGGGCGAACCTCCTGAATGCCGCCTGGGTGGTGGTCTTTACGCGGGAGTGGATCGGCGTATCCCTGCTGGTGATATTCGGGTTGCTGGCCTGTCTGATCGCAATCATCCGCAGGCTGAATATGGAGCGGTGGGACGCCCCGATCGGCACCATCGCCTTTGTCTGGTGGCCCATCTGTTTTTATTCCGGTTGGGTTTCGGTTGCCGCAATCGCCAATTCGGCCCTCTACCTGGAATACCTGGGCTGGGACGGCTGGGGGATCGGGCCAGCTCAATGGGCCCTTGCTCTGGTCCTGGTGGCCTTTGCCCTTAACGTATTCATGGTATTGAGCCGGAACATGCGGGAATTCGCCCTGGTCGGCATCTGGGCCCTGGCTGCCATTGCCTACCGCCACCAGGAAGGATCCGGACCGCTTTTTTACGTGCCCCTGGCCGGCGCCGCCCTGCTCCTGCTGCTCGTCGGCTGGCACGGTTTCCGGAACCGCAGGACCAATCCGATGCGGAAACTCCGGGAGCGATTTACGCACAGCGACCCCGAAAAATCGTGAAACCCCGCCCAAAAATTGCCCACTTGCGGCTGTCCCCCTATTTTTGCACAAAATTTTGCCTTTGAATCTGGAAACGATCCGGGAAAAATTCCAACAGGCCCCATTTTTCGGGAATCTGCAGGAATCTATTGCCCAACCGGGTGCAACGGTCTCCCTGGACGGGCTCGTAGGGTCGTCCCTTTCTTTCGTCATCGCCGAAACCTTCAGAGCACAGGCCTCCCCAATGCTTGTCCTGCTGGGTGATAAGGAAGAAGCCGCCTATTTACTGAACGACCTGGAGGAACTCCTGGGTCGGGATGATGTGCTGTTCTACCCGGGCAGCTACCGGCGTCCCTACGATATCGAGGAAACCGACAACGCCAACGTCCTTTTGCGGGCGGAAGTCCTCAGCCGCATCAGTTCCCGTAAGAAGCCGGCCCTGATTGTCAGTTACCCGGATGCGCTGTTCGAGAAGGTGGTTACCCGGAAAGAACTCAGCCGCAACACGCTGAAAGTCCGGCTGGGCGACAACCTCTCCCTCGACTTTTTGAACGAAACGCTCTTTGAGTACCATTTCAAACGGGTCGATTTTGTAACCGAGCCGGGTGAATTCTCGGTACGGGGCGGCATCGTGGATGTTTTTTCCTTCTCCCATGACGAACCCTACCGCCTGGAATTCTTCGGGGACGAAATCGACAGCATCCGGAGCTTTGACGTGGAAACCCAGTTATCGACGGACAAACACAAGAAGATTACCCTGGTCCCCAATGTGGCCGACAAAATATTGCACGAGGCCAGGGAGAGTTTCCTCAAATACATATCGGACCAGACCCTTTTGATCATCAAGCAGCCGGAGCTGTGTTTTGCCCAGCTCGACAAGCTATTTAAGAAAGCCCGAAAAGCCTTTTCAGAACTGGAAGGCGAACTGGCCCATTCCGAGCCGGAATCCCTATTTATGGACGGGCCGTCGTTCCGGGCGGAGCTCGACGGGTTCCGCACCGTGGCCCTGGACGGGAAAGCCAGCGGGTCCGCATCGGCCGATACTGCGCTTCGGGTCCGGGTGGTGCCCCAACCCGCCTTCAATAAGCAATTTGAACTGCTTCGGGACAACCTGGCGGAAAACGCGGCTAAGGGGATGCAGAATTTCCTGTTCTGCGCCTCCCAACAGCAGGCCAACCGTTTCCGGGACATCTTTGAAGAGATAGGCCGGGATGTCCCCTATTCCACCATTGTCCGGCCGCTTTACCGGGGGTTCCAGTCCGAGGAACTCGGCCTCTGTTGCTATACGGACCACCAGTTGTTTGAGCGCGACCACCGCTTCCACCTGCGCAACGGGTACGCCAAGAAGCAGGCGATTACCCTGAAGGAACTCAACAAACTCGAAATCGGCGATTACGTCACCCACATCGACCACGGGATCGGCAAATTCGGGGGGCTGCAGAAAATCGACGTGGAAGGCCGGCAGCAGGAGGCCATCAAACTGATCTACGGCGATCGGGACATCCTTTATGTCAGTATCCATTCCC
>CAXQQM010000096.1:0-15803 GCA_964226055.1 Robiginitalea sp.
CCGTCATTGGACTGGGAACCCAGTTGATCCTCCTGGATGTCCTTGGAATAGTTGACAAACGCATGGAAAAATGAAAATAAGTCCGTACCCACCTTATGGGTCCCCGTTGTTACTTTGTTTTCCATAGTGATCCCGAGGGTCAGGGTTTCTTTTCCTTCCGTATCCTGTGCCACCACTACAATGGTATTGAGAACGGTGTCTTCCCCCTCACTGTTTTTGACATCCGTGAAGTTGGAATTGAAGCGGATGGAGGACCCTGTGAATGTCGCTTTACCGGATTGATCCACGATGGTGAAATTAAAATAGGGCTCATTGGATTCTGCAGCTGTATCCCCGGAGTCCGAGGAACAACCCAGAAGCAGCAGGCAGCAAATACCTGTCAAAATTGGAGATGCTTTCATGGTTTCCGGGATTTAAAAGAAGTACCCGACGGACAACATGACCACGGAGTTGGTCACCTTGATGTCGCCTTCCGTGCTGTTGATATCCCCACCGAAATAGTAGCGTGCCCCGAAATTCAGGCCGCCGTCCAGTTTGTAGCCCAGCCCGAGGTTCAACCCGATATCGGTCGATTTTACAATGTCCTTGAAATCTTCAGTTTCTCCATTGTCTTCTACCTCCGCCTTCAGAAGTATGCCCAGCTGCGGACCGGCTTCCAGGCTCAGGCCATCTGCCACGTAGTATTTCAGGATCACCGGGATCACCAGGTAATCCACGCGCCAGATCTCATCGGTGTCATCCTCGTCTATGGCCCCCTGGCCGGAATAGAGCAGCTCCGGTTGGAGGGCCAGTTGGTCGGTCAGCGGTATTTCGGCCATACCCCCCAGATGAAAGGATGTGCGGCTTTTTCCCCCGTTTTCAAAATCGCCTCCCAGACTGGCCAGGTTTAACCCGGCCTTTACCCCGAAGGTCACTTCCTGGGCCTGCAGTGCAGGGATCCCCAGGAACAATACAAGCAATACATACAGTGTTCGTTTCATAATACTGGTTTTTAAGTGTTCCGATACATGTTTGGGGGATTTTGGATCAGTACCAAAACTAGGAGCCCCGGCTCGATCGCACTAACACAGGGGTTCCGAATACTGACAGATGCGTGCTGCGCGCCTAATCGGTGAAGGTAGAAGGGGATGCCCCGTGGCGTTCCCGGAAGCACTTGGAAAAATAGGATAGGTTGTTAAAGCCCACCTGATAGGCCACCTGGGTAACTGTGTCTGCGTCCTGGCGGAGCAGCTGGGCGGCACGGTCCAGGCGGAAGTTCCGCAAAAGGGTCCCGGGTGCCGTGTTGGTCAGGGCCCTGACTTTCCGGTGTAATTGGGTTTTACTCATCCCTAGCGTGCGTTGCATTTGGGGCAACCCGAAGTCGGGGTCCGAATGCTTCCCTTCCAGCAAGGCATGCAGGCGCTCCAGGAACTGCTGGTCCAGGGAGGACGCAGTCACCTCCTCGGGAACCACTGCATGTGCCTGCTGCTGATAGTGCTCGCGCAATCGTTGGCGTTGGTGTATCAGGTTGGCCACCCGAACGCGGAGTTCACGCGTATCAAAGGGCTTCGTCAGGTAATCATCCGCACCGGTTTCCAGGCCTTCCAGTTTATTTTCCATACCTGCGCGGGCAGTTAGCATAACCACCGGGATATGGCTGGTTTCGATACGGGTCTTCAATTTTCCGGTCAATTCCACACCGTCCATCCGGGGCATCATCAAATCAGTGATTACCAGGTCCGGATTCCTGGACAAAGCCAATTTCAATCCCTCTTCCCCGTCCCGGGCGGTTATCGTGCGATACGTATCAATCAAACCGTCGCAGATAAATTGCCGCATATCCGGGTTGTCTTCCACCAGCAATACCAGCGGTAAGTCCCTACGGTCCGGGGAACGGAATTCAAACGCCTTCGGCGGGTCGGCTTCCAGTATTGTGGCGTGTGGGTCCGGCGTTTCCGCGGGCCTGCGTGTACGGATGGCCTGCAGAGGCAGCTGTACCGTGAACCGTGCTCCTTCTCCCTCTTCACTTTCCACCGTAATTGTACCGTCCATCAGGTCCACCAGGTCGCGGGAAAGGGCCAGGCCGATTCCGGATCCTTCGCGGTCCCTGGTCATACCACCCTGGGCCTGGTAGAACCGGTCAAAGATGTAGGGAAGGTCGCCGGAGGGAATCCCCCGGCCGCTATCCGCCACCCGCAGGGTGAGCAATTCGTCTGCGAATGCGGCTTCAAATGCCACCGTCCCGCCATCCTCGCAGAATTTAAAAGCATTGCTAAGCAGGTTGTATACCACCTGTTCAATTTTGTCCCGGTCGAACGATGCCCACAGGCTATCGGTGGGGATGCGGACCGAATAGTCCATGCGGCGTTGGGCAGCGTGGGAATTAAAAGCCGAGGCTGCCGCCCGCAGGCATTTGAATACGTCCCCTTCGGTAGGCTTTAACCGGAGTTCCCCCTGGTCAATACGGGAGAGGTCGAGCAATTGGTTCACCAGGCCAAGGACGCGCTGGGTGTTGCGGCGGATCATCCGCACCTCTTCCCGGCTCAGGGTTTCCCCGGGGTTCTGTTCGAGTTTCTCAATCGGGCCTTTTATCAGGGTGAGCGGGGTACGGAATTCATGCGAAATATTGGCGAAAAAACTGGATTTCAACCGGTCGAGCTCCTGCAATTCCAGGTTGGAGCGTTGTTTTAGCCGATACTGGTTGTAGATCAGGCCGGCCAGCAGGAGCACCAGCAAGGATAGCCCGATAATCCCATTGCGTTCGTCAACCCGTTTTTTGAGTTGTAACTGTTGCAGGCTTTTTTCCGACGCAAGCAGCGCGATCTCCTGGTTTTTTCTTTCGCTCTGATACCGGGCCTCGATCTCGTTGGTGGCCTTCAGGATATTTTCGTCATACAGGCTGTCGGTAACGCGGCCCCAATTTTCTGCGCTTTCAAAAGCCCGCTGGTAGTCCCCCAGGGCGCCGTAAGCCAGGTACAGGCGCCGGTGGATCTTGCTGAGCAACTCCAGGTCCGTTACCGGCGGCTCACGGTCCAGCAGCCGCTGGCAGAGATCGATGCTGCGCCTGTATTCCCCGAGACCATAGGCTGTGACGGACAGGCTGTAGCCCACCGTGTTTACGAGCCGTTCGTTACCAACCTCCCGGGCAAGGGAATCCGCGCGCTGTAAGACTTCCCGTGCCCGTGCGTATTCGGACAATTCATTGAAGGCAATCCCCAGGTTATTCAACACGCGGCCCGCACCGAGGAGGTCGCCGGTAGCCTCTTTGATGGGAAGGGCTTCCCGGTTCAGGGCAATTGCTTTCTCGTTTTGGCCCAGTTCCGTATAAACGGCTGCGAGATTCGTCAGGCAGGCCGATATCCCCGGCTGGATATCGAGCTGCCGCACCCGTTCAAGGGCCTCCTCGTAATTTTCTATAGCCTTATCGTATTGCTTTTGATCGGCATAGAGGCCTGCCAGGTAGTTATAGGCCTGGGCCTGGGTGTTTATGTCACCGGCCTTTCCGGCCAGGTCGATGGCCTGGCCAAAGTAATCCACAGCGGCAGCCGGATCGTTTTGCAGGCGCTTGAGCCACCCCAGTTCGCTGTAGCAGTTGGCGATCATTTTTTGGTTACCCGCCCGGCGGTAGTCGGCCAATGCGCTGACAAGCAGCGAATCTGCTTCCCGGTAATTGCCCAGCCCGGAGAGTGTAAAGCTCTTGATGCGTTTGGAAGCTGCCAGTTTCTCGGTAAGGCCGAGTTTCCGGGCCAGGGTTTCTGTCCGGTTGGCGTAATCCAGTGACTTGTTGAGGTCCGACCGGAAATAGGCCCAACTCAGGTCGAGCAATACCTGGACACGGACGCTGTCTTCCGGGAGCCCCGGCAGGACCTGCAGCAGGCTATCCCGGTTGTATTGGCCGGTGCCGGCCGCATGCAGTGCCAGGAAGAACAGCCAAAGTATATGTCTCAGCATTCCGAATGAATCAAAATTTAGGCTACCCGTAAACAGGTTTTATGGGGGAATGTCGGGGATGGGGCCATCCCGTACTAACAATCCGGGACCACAATGTGGCACCCGGGTTCCATTTTCTGTATCCTGCGGAGCATCTTGAACACAGGTGCCTGAAAATGAGTTGAATATTGAGCAATTTAGCCAAAATCGAGTCAGGCAGGTGAAATTTCGAGGAAAAAAATCTCGATAAACGGCACTAATATCCGACCAAATCCAGGCTGATTTCGCTGTTTGGTACAAAGCTGCCCGGATACCGTTTCATTGATCGTGAGAATCCGGTAGTTTCCCGAAACTGTGAAAAAATGATAGGGCATCTTATAAATTTTAACAAAATCCGCAGCGGTTTTGTCAAAAACCTGTGAAAAATTCATAAGGGATTCCTGCCTGCTCTTTTGACATTTGACTCACCGAACCCCAAAATCTGTGTGTTATGAAAAGAATATTCACCCTTAAAAACCTCCTTGGAAGTCTGTGCCTGCTCACAGCTCTGAGCCTGAGTGCCCAAAGCGGCAGAATCGCCGATGCCCGGCAAACCGCCAGTCAGGAAGCCGACAAGCGCGTCGATGATTATCTGAAGCTGGTGAAGCTCGGATATTCCGAGCGGGAGATATACGAAGATCTCGGAAATGTAAACTTCCTGACGGAAAACTACGAGTCAGCGGCCTTCTGGTACCAGAAACTGGTAGACCTGGCTGGAATCCGGGCCATACCCGAAAGTTATCAGGAGCGCTATAAATACGCCATGCACAAGGCTGGCATTATCCAATATTCGGAAGTAGTAGCCCAGCGCGACTGGGTCTCCCGGATCAAAGACGACTATCAGATCGAGCGGAGCTCGCATGCCGCGCAGCTCACCCGGTCTCTGGCGGAGAATTATAAAATGCCCGAATTCGGCCGGAACGATGCCTATCCGAATACCGAGAGCCTGGATGCCCTACGGGCTCTTTCGGAAGCGGATCTCGTTCAGATGCAATCGGAGCGGGCGGCTGTGCAAAATGCATACCTGCCGCCGGTATCGGTAACGGCCGACGGGCGTACCGCCTATTTCAGCAAAGCGGTGTTTGTAAAACCACTCTACGGGATTTTCTCCAAAAAACAATTGGTACATAAAATTTTCCGGGCCGAAAACATCAACGGCCAGTGGGGGAATGTACGGGAAGTAGCTGTGGCCCCGAAATACGCCTCGGCCATGCACCCGGCAGTATCCGCCGATGGATCCCGCCTCTATTTTGCCTCGGATATGCCCGGGACTTTCGGGAAATTCGATATCTATGTGGCCGATATCGGCAGGGATGGCAGAACGGGTGCCCCCCGGAACATGGGTGAAAAAATCAACACCCGCAAGAACGATTTATACCCCAGCCTGGCCGGGGGAGATATCCTGTTCTTTGCCTCTGACGGCCACGATGGTTACGGTGGGCTGGACCTGTACGCAGCACGAGTAGCGCGTCGAAGCGTGGGGTTGGCCATCAACATCGGCAGCCCGTTCAACAGCGTGGAAGATGAGTTTGCCCTGAACCTGCAGACCGAGGACGGTATTGCCTATGTCATGTCCAACCGCGGGACTGCCCGGGATGACATCCAGCAACTGGTATTCTCCTATTATGACGCGGAGAACAACCACGTAGCCGAAAACCGTTACAGTTTCAAGGAAATATTGGCTACGGAGCCTTCCCAGTCCTATGCAAACACGATGTTTGAGGATTGATCGCCCCGAACTTTGACTGACCCGACTGCCGCCGGGATACAACCGGCGGCGGATCACCCCAGGGAACACCCCCATCAACCCCGTAAAATACAACCCGATGAAAGTCTGTAACCATTTCGACACCAAAACAGCCGCTGTGCTGCTGTTTGCCCTGCTCTGCTTCGGGCAGTCCGTCCGAAGCCAGCAGACCGGAGAACCCGAGGGCGATTTCAAGGTAAAGAGCCCGTTTCACAACCAGTTGTTCTTCAACAGATTCCTGATCAACCCCACATTTTCGCTGGTCAGGGAAAACAAATCCTACCTGAATATCCTGCACAGGAACCAGTATGCCACCTACGAGGATAATATCCAGAATTATTACCTGGGTTTCAGCAACAAGCTCAATGAGCGGACAGCCCTCGGTATTGGCGTATACGGTCAGTGGGAAGGCGTGGTCCAGGAATTCGGCTTCAATGCCAATTACGCCACCGCCGTCCGCCTGAGCGACAAGAGCAAATTGACGTTCGGCACCAACATCACCTATGTGAGCCAGGGGCTCGCCCGGAATCGGATTGTCACCCCGGAAACGGATCCCACCCTGGAGGAAAGCACCAAGGAGAGCAAGATTTCCGTCCAGCCCGGGGTCGCCTTGTCGGTAGGCCGGTTTGATGTCGCCCTCTACGGTAAGGACCTGATCCGGTACAACCAGACCACCAACGAGTTGCTCACCGGGTTTGAGACCAGCAACCTCCACGGGGCCCTGCAGTATACCCAGCCACTGGGTGGCGCGTCCGGGCTTTTTGAAAACGGGCGGTTGATGCCGTTGGTGCAGGTCGGGAAGGATGCCGAAGACCGCATAGCCTATATCGGTTCCCTGCTGCTGGACCTCCCGAATTACGGGTGGGTACAGACCACCTACGACGTTACTTACGGCCTGTCCATGGGACTCGGTTTCAACCTGAACCAAAAACTGTCCCTGGGTTACCTGATGGAGAAAGACCTGTCGGATGCAGGGTCCAACCTCGGGTGGAACCACGAGTTGTCGCTGGCCTATACCTTTAAGGACGAGGAGGACAACGGGGAGATTTTTGTCGATGCCGATAAAATGAGCAAGGACAAACAAATCGATGCGATTGTGCGGAATTATGAGGATCAGTTGCTGGAGTTGCGCGCGGCCCGGGATGCGGACGCAGTGGTCAGCGAACAATCCCTAGCCTGGGAGAACCGCCTGATCCTGGACGAACTCATGATACGCCAGGATTCCATCGAAGAGGCGCGCACTGCCCTGTTCGAACAAAAATTCGAGAGCCTGGTAAGGACCATCCGGAACGAGATCCGCAACCAGGACCAAACTCCCGAGCGATTGGTGCCCCCTGCCGGACGCAGGAACATCACTACCGCGGTAGCGGCAGCCGAGACCCGGAAGCCAGCCACCCCGGAACCTTATAAGCCCGTGGCAAAGCGGGATTTCAAAGAATTACCAATACGAGCTAAAAATCGGTCGGATATCGTTGGGGTATCTTCTGGTTATTATTTGATTGCCAATGTTTATAAGAACAAAAAGTATTTAAACGCTTTCGTAAAGTCATTGAAAGAGAAAGGTTTGGATGCGAGGCAATTCTATAACACAGAGAACGGGTTGTATTATGTATATCTGGCCGATTTTTCATCTAAGGGGGAAGCCGACATGGCGCACCACACAGACCTGAGCGGGAAGTACCAGGACGAGAAGTGGATCATGGAGGTATATAATCCGGTAGCCACTGCAGAGGTGAGCTTCCAGGAGGAATAACCCCTTCAAAATTGAGTGCGGATCGGAAAAAAGCGGCTGGCCATCTCCGGGAGCAGGGTTTGCGCCCCAGAAAATAAACCCTTCCCGGTTGCCCACCAGCGGTCCAGCCGTGGTCCGGTCCAACCAACGGACTCAATAGAAGTAAAGCCTGCTTTCCAATGGCGGATAGCGGGCTTTATTTATTCAGCTTCGAACCCCTTTCTGCCAGTGGGTTCCACAGACCACCCGGTCTGTTTTTTTCCAATTTTCCGACGAACTGCACCCCTTGCGTGCAATTGGTCGAAAATTCCTGCAAATGCTCGGTGATTTTCTTGATTATCCGTACTTTTCGAATAGATACAATACAACCTGTTTACAACCCAAATCCCCAGAATCATGACGTACTTTTACCCCCGAAAGCACGGCAACCAGGATTCAATCCACACTGCCGATCCCCGGTCAGCCCCGAGGCCCCGGGAATTTTCCAAAACGCAACAACCCCTACAGGAACTTCAGCGAACAACCGGCCACACAGGCTGATTATTCGCCGGAAGCACCGGGCACCAGCGTTCCAGGATTCCCCTGAAACCATTTATCAAAGGAGTTTAAGAGCAGGCCGGAAACGGACTGCCCAGGGATATTGCACCCCAAAAACTCCCCCGCGAATCCACCGCGCGGTTCCCTATCAGTCCGTACCCCCGGCTGGAGGGCCTGGGATTCCCAGCCCCAAACCGGATGAGAAATTAAAACCCCAAACCCAATACAACCCAAATCTTATGCTTATGAAAACTACTACTTTAAAGGTCATGGTCATAGACAGCGATATCCGCTTTCTGGAAGCCTATCCTTACTATTTCAACACCTACCGCGACTACGACCTCGCGGGGATCTATTCCTCTGTGGCGGAAGCCCTGGAGGATTACCCGAAAATCCAGCCGGACATCGTCCTTTCGGAAGTTCACCTGCCCGAGGGATGCGGCGTGGCCGGTATTGCCGAATTCCGGAAGCGGGACGCGGACGCACGGGTCATCATGGTGAGCGACGAAACGGATTTTGAGACCATTAAGAAGTCCTTTAAGCTCGGAGCGGTCGGTTACCTGACCAAACCGGTGAGCAAGAAACGCCTGGAGCAGGCCCTGGATTCCATCAAATACGAAGGGGCTGCCCTGAGCCACGACATCGCCAAACAGGTGATTTCCATGTTCCGCCGAAAGCACTATGCCAATTTTTCGGAACGCGAAAACGAAATCATCGAATGCCTCGGACAGGGGATGACCTATAAGTCCATGGCTGAGAAGTTGTTTGTGACCACCAGTACGATCAACTTCCACATCCAGAATATTTACCTGAAACTGGATGTGAATTCCAAGTCTGAGGCCCTGCAGAAAATCAGGCAGCTCGAATGCGCCTGAAACGATAGTTGCTTTGTGGGATTAGCTGCTAGTTCATCAGTGCGGCGGGCCGTAGCCATAGCGGTCCGTTTCCTGATGGCAAAAAAGGAAAAGTGCTCCGGGAGGAGCACTTTTTTTTATTTCAGATGATTGTTGGTAGCAGGTTATTGCCGTTCGGCCGCAGCCACATCCGCACCCAGGCCGCTCAGGTCTTCCCGGTACATCCATAACTCGGTAGTTTCACTGATTGAGGCCATTTGCCAGTCTTCCAGGAACTTGGGAAAACTCCCCGAGCCGTGGACTTCTTCAAACCAGGCGGGAAATTGGTCGCCTTCTCCCATAAAGGTCATTTTGTCGAAGAAATCGATCCAGGCAAAATCCATCCCATCCGAGGTGGCCATCGTATTGAAATAGATACCGTAGGGGACGTCCGCCATTTTTTGTGCGTATACCTCCCGTACCTGGTCGATAACGCGCATAAACGCTTCGTTTTGAAACCGGGCCATATCTGCGATAAACACATTCAGGTAATTCAACTTGAAGTCCTCGCTGAAATTCGATTTGTCCGGATAGAACCGCCAGGTATGGGTGACGGTGCCGGTTGTATGGGCGAGTACCGCGTTGTTCCAGTGGTCGAAATGGTCGCCGCCCATCTCCATCTCATCCATGGTGGCCCAGGTGTGCGGCCCCATGGTCCAAACGTAGTTGTCCGTGTTGACCCCGTTCATTACCCAGTAAACCCGGGCGCCTGCAGCCCCATCCTGGTGGTACTGCTGGTTGTGTTCCTTCAATCCGGCCTCCAATTCGCTGATCTCGGCCATGTTGGGTGTTAGCATGATATTCGTGAACATGGGATACCCCATGGATTCCTGGGCGCATAGTGCAAATGGCGCCAGCAACATAATCAGCATTAATTTTTTCATCGGTTTTAATTAATTGGTTGATAGATACGGGATGTTTCTTCCCGGTTGGGTGATATTGGCGGGGGAACGTGTCGCCCGGGACGGAGGCGTGAAGGTTCTGCAATCCCGGAAAAACCGTATCGCATCGGTAGAGATTCCCGGGACGGGAACCCGGGAGCAGGTTGAGGTATCTCTTTTTTGTTTAGTTGGCCCGTAACCTACCTAAGATACTAAAAATCAACCAGAAAATTGAGGTGATTAAAGAACTAAAATATCCCTTATTTTTGCCCCAATGGACACTTGGTACCACTACTTGTTGCTGGTCGTCGTGGGATTCTCCGTAGGGTTTATCAACACGGTAGCCGGCGGGGCCTCCCTTATTTCACTCCCCGTACTCATCTGGCTGGGCCTGCCCCCGGCGGTTGCCAACGGGACCAACCGGGTGGCCATCGTCCTGCAAACCGCTATGGCCACGGCCGGTTTCCGAAGTAAAGGGGTGAACACCTATCCTTTCAACGCCTACCTGGGCCTCGCTGCGGTGGCCGGTTCGCTGATCGGCGCTTACATCGCCGTGGATATTTCAGGGGAATTGTTCAACAGGATTTTGGCTATCATCATGGTCGTCGTTGTCCTGGTAATCACCTTTAAGCCCGGGGTGAAGATCGATACGCTCCAGGAACGCCTGACGGGCCGGTACCTCTGGGCCGGCTGCCTGGCATTCTTTTTTATAGGTATTTACGGGGGGTTTATCAATGCGGGCGTCGGGTTTATTATCATCTTATTCCTGCATTACTTCCATAGAATGAACCTGGTGCGCACCAATGCTACCAAGGTGGCCGTGGTCTGCATTTATACAATCGCTGCCCTGATCGTGTTTATAATCAACGACAAGGTGATCTGGAAGGTGGGCCTTGTACTGGCCATCGGGAATATGCTCGGCGCCTGGTTTTCCAGCCGGATTTCCGTGGGACGTGGCGACGGGTATATCAAGGGTTTCCTCATTGCAATGATCCTGGTGATGGCAGTTAAACTCTGGTTTTTTACATAATGGATATGGAACGGCATCTCGACGCATTGAACTGGCGCTACGCGGTGAAGAAATTCGACCCAAAGCGGATACTCACAACCGAACAGGTGGATGGCCTTAAGCGGGCGTTCAACCTGACGGCCACCTCCTACGGGTTGCAACCCATCCAGTTGGTTGTACTCCGTCACAAAACCCTGCAGGAGGAGCTGGTGGCCCATTCCTACGGGCAACGGCAGGTAGCGGATGCCTCTCATTTACTCATTTTTTGCATCGAGAAAGCCGTGGATAGCGCCTATATCGAAGCCTATTTCAACCGGGTGCGCGAAGTCCGGGGGACTTCCGGGGAGGTCCTGGACCCGTACCGCCGGGATTTGCAGCAGCGATTCCGGGGGAAAGCCCCGGAGGAGGTGCGAACCTGGGCTACTCACCAGGCGTATCTGGCCATGGGCAACCTGTTGACTTACTGCGCTTTTGAGCGTATTGACTCCTGCCCGATGGAAGGTTTTGACCCCGAGGCCTTCGACCGGGTCCTCGGCCTGGACGAGCGGGGGCTCAATGCCGTACTGGCCATGCCGGTGGGGCATCGTTCCCCGGAGGATGTTTTCTCGGGGTTTAAAAAAGTCCGGCGGAAACTCGAGCGCTCCGTCTATACAATCGAAGAAAAGTAAAACTATGCCCGGATTCGAATTATTTGGAGAAAAGGAAAAGCAATCCGTTCAGGACGTTTTGGACAGCGGCGTACTGATGCGATATGGTTTTGAGCCCATGCGCAACGGCCACTGGAAGGCCCGCGAGTTGGAATCCGCCCTTGCCGGGCGGATGGAAACACGCCATGCCCACCTGGTGAGCAGCGGTACAGCGGCCCTGACGGTAGCCCTCGCAAGTGCCGGGGTGGGGGCAGGGGACGAGGTGATCCTGCCTGTATTCACCTTCGTGGCGAGTTTTGAGGCGGTTCTGTCCCTGGGGGCGGTACCGGTGCTATGCGACATCGATGATACGCTGACCCTGGACCCCCGGGCGGTTTCCGGACTGATTACCGATAAAACCCGGGCCATCATGCCGGTCCATATGTGCGGGTCCATGGCGGATTTAAAGGCTCTCCAGTCCCTGGCTGCAACCCACGGCCTGCTGCTGGTAGAAGACGCCTGCCAGGCAATCGGCGGTTCTTACAGGGGCAAACCGCTGGGGAGTATCGGGGAGGCAGGTTGCTTTTCCTTCGATTTTGTAAAGACCATTACCTGCGGGGAGGGCGGTGGCGTCATTACCAATTCACCGGATTTATACGAAAAGGCCCAGGCTTACAGCGACCATGGTCACGACTACGTCGGTAACGACCGGGGTGCGGAGGGCCACGCCCATTTGGGGTATAATTACAGGATATCCGAGTTACATGCAGCCGTCGGGCTGGCACAACTCCACCGCCTGGATGAGTTTATCGGGATCCAGAAACGCCATTACGAAGTGCTTGAGGCGTCCATTAAGGATATACCCAGTGTTTTGCTACGCCGCATTCCCGCGGGCGGCGTCCAGAATTATTCCTTTTTGAACTTCTTCCTGCCGGACGCGGACAGCGCCCGTCGTGCCCAACAGGAGTTATCCGACGCAGGTGTGGACGGGGTTTTCTACTGGTACGACAACAATTGGCACTACCACCGTCGCTGGGAGCACCTGAAAGGGTTGAAATCCCTCGGGGCCCTGCCGGTGGAAACCGCCCGGCGGACCCGGGAAGCCAATGACCGGGAATATCCCGATTCCGACGCCTGGATGGGCCGTTGCCTGTCGGTGCTGATCAAATTATCGTGGTCGGAGGAAGAAACCCGCAGGCGTGCCGCAGCGCTGTCTACGGTCATTGGGGAGATTTGTGCTTAGCGCAACCGAAGCTGCCGTCAAGACAGTAGTAACCAGCGCCACAGAAATCGATCAATAAGGCACGTAATCCACAATTTTCAGCCCGTATCCGACAATCCCGACGCGTTTGGCCTGGGAGCTGTTGGTCATCAACCGGATTTTCTGGATCCGCAGGTCGTGGAGTATCTGTGCCCCAATCCCGAAATCCTTTGTGTCCATTTCGATTCCGGGGGCTTTGAGGATGCCTTTTGCCTGGTTTTCCTCCAGGCCCCTGATCCGGGAGAGTAGGTTCAGGGATTCGCTCGGTTGGTTGATGAATACGATGGTGCCCGTTCCTTCTTCGTTCAACGCCCGGAACATATCGTCCAGTTTTTTGTCCGCATCGTTGGTCAGCGTCCCGAGGATATCGTTGTTCACCAGGGTGGAGTTGATCCGTGTGAGTACCGGGTCGCCATCTTTCCAGGAGCCTTTGGTGAGGGCCAGGTGTATCTGGTCGTTGGTAGTTTGCAGATAGGCGTGGAGGCGGAAATCCCCAAAGCGGGTTTTGACATCGAAAGAGGCCTCTTTCCGGATCAGGCTGTCGTGCTGCATGCGGTAGGCGACCAAATCTTCAATTGACACGAGTTTCAGGTCGAATTTACGCGCCACCCGGGCCAGTTCGGGCAGACGGGCCATGGTGCCGTCCTCGTTGAGCACTTCCACCAGGATTCCCGCCGGTTGGAATCCCGCCAGCCGCGCAAAATCCACGGCGGCTTCCGTATGGCCCACACGACGCAATACGCCGCCATTTTTGGCCCGTAGCGGGAATATGTGGCCGGGGCGGCCGAGTTCCTCCGGCCGGATGTCCGGGTTCACCAGGGCCTGGATTGTTTTGGCGCGGTCGTGGACGGAGATGCCCGTCGTACATCCATACCCGATCAGGTCTACCGATACGGTAAATTGGGTGTGGTGCAGCACCGTGTTGTTTTCCACCATCATTTTCAGGTCGAGCGCATCGCATCGCTCCTCGGTAAGGGGGGCACAAATCAGGCCCCTGCCGTGGGTCGCCATAAAGTTGATCATCTCCGGGGTTACCTTTTCGGCCGCCGCGATAAAGTCGCCTTCATTCTCCCGGTTTTCATCGTCCACCACGATGATGACCTTGCCCTGCCGGATATCTTCGATGGCGGACTCGATGGAATCCAGCTGTATTTTTTTTCCCATAGTCAGTTTTTGGTTGTTCCCTTTTTCCTGCCCCGGGTGAAACGTTCCCTGATAAAATCTATTAAATGCCCGAAACTCATCAGGCCCCGGTCGGCCGTAGCGCGACGCGTGAGCCAGACCCCGAGGGGCAGCATGATCATCGTCGGCAGCCAGGCGCCAAGCACCGGCGGAATATTGCCTTCCTTGGCGTAATTATTTGAAAAAACGCCGAAAAAGTAATAGGCCAGGAACAGTACGATGGCCACCACCATCGGCAGGCCCAACCCGCCCTTTCTGATAATGGCGCCGAGTGGGGCACCAACAAAGAAAAGGATGATGCAGGACAGTGCCAGGGCAAACTTGTGGTGCAGGCTCAGGATGTGCCGGTTGTAACGCTTGTAGCTCAACTCCAGCTCTTCGCGTTTGCCCTTGACGGAATTCAGGATATTCCGCACAGAATTCCGGCTGGCGTCCAGGATCCGGCTTTTTTCAAAAGTCAGGAAAGCGCTTAGCGGGTCGTCACTGGGGATTTCCCGGTAATTGGAAGCCGCCATGGCCGTATCGGGAACCTGGATGGCAGCCCCCACCTGTTCCCGGATTTTTGCCGCCAGGCTGTCTGCCCGGCTGGTTTGTGTGATATCTGCATGGTTTCCACTTGCAGTGCCATTGCCCAGTTCGGGCTCCGGGTTGCGGTCAGCAACCGTCGTATCCGAAATGGCCGAGTCCCCGGCAATTGAATCCACACTTTGAACCATCGAGGAACTCAAACTTTCCGCCGCCACGGAATCTGCCGGGCTCAGGGTCATCACCCCCATGCGCGATCGGGTACTGCGCGAAAAAGCAGCCGCAACCCGGAAGTTGTGGTCCCGGATCGAATCGATATCGGTACGCAGGCGGGAGACATTTTTCATCCGGTCCGTTTCCACGTTCCGGTCGGCTTCCAGGTCCTCCATGTTATCCGGCAAGGCAATATTCATGATGTAGGTGTCGAAATCCGCTTTGGCAAAAGGGTGGGTCCGCTGGTTGCTGCCCGAAGCCTGGGTCATTTCGTGGTAGTAGTGGCCATCCCTGAGCACGAGTTGGATAATGTCGGATCCCTCCCCGCTGATCAGTTCCCCGGTGGCCGCTTTGATCACCGTGGTATTTCGCTGCAGGTTCGATTTTTCATGGATAATCACATTTTCAAGGAAGCGGTCGTTTTCCCCGTATTTGCGCTCTACCTTGATATTCTTGCCTTCAAAATCACTGAATACCCACTCGGTGATGACGGCAGCGGGCTTGAGGGTGGCGATGTTCCGCCGCAGGTTGTAGATCTTCTGTTCGGAGATCGGGATGACCGTATTGGCAAAATAAAAGGTAACGAACCCCAGGAGGGACACAAATACGATCAGCGGCAGCATGGATCGCTGCAGGGAAATCCCTGAAGCCTTCATGGCGGCAAACTCGTAATTCTCGGCAAAGGTCCCAAAGGTCAGGATGGAGGAGAGCAGGACGGTGAGCGGGAGCACTTTCTCGGTCAGGTTCGGCATCAGGTAAAAGAGGAACTTCCCGATGATGATTATGTCCAACCCCTTTCCGGCCAGATCATCGATAAAGAGCCAGATGGTCTGGAAAATAAAGATGAACATCAGGATCACGAACGAACTGAAAAAATTCGATAGGAACCTTTTCAGGATATATTGATCGAGAATGCGCAAGCTGCTAGTTTCTTATGATGTAGTACCCGTCGTCCTTAAACTTCTGCTCGTCAAAGGTAAACAAGGATTTCGACAGGGGTTGGTCCGTTTTAAAAGAATTAACAGTAATGGTCGTCTTTGTGCCGTTGCTGCCCGTTTCGATCAGCCGGTAGATGTGTTTGGTTTCCACGTCGATTCCCAGCAGGATGCTCCTGATGTCTGAATCCGACCAAACCAGTGTATCGTCTGTGTCGTCTTACTCTTCTCCTAATGCACGCATTCTTATAAACTAGGTTACGCTTGGTCAATCTACGTAGAGCTTTAACAGCCTCCTTACTGTTATCCCATAT
>CAXQQM010000097.1:0-14534 GCA_964226055.1 Robiginitalea sp.
GCCATGTTCAGGTAGTTGGCAGCCCCTTTGCTGCTCGCGTCGTATTTGATGATGCTCTCCCCGTAGCTGGGCGCCTCCCCGAGGCGTACATTCCGCTGGATGATCGTGTCGAAGACCATGTCGCCAAAATGTTTTTTGACCTCTTCCACCACCTGGTTCGAGAGGCGGAGGCGGGCGTCGTACATGGTGAGGAGCATGCCTTCGATGTCCAGGTCCGGGTTGTGGATGCGCTGGACGCTTTTAATCGTATTGAGGAGCTTGCCGAGGCCTTCCAGCGCAAAGTACTCGCACTGGATCGGGATGATCACCGAATCGGCAGCCGTCAGCGCATTCAGGGTCAGCAGCCCCAGTGACGGGGCGCAGTCGATCAGCACGTAATCGTACTGGTGCCGTACCTCTTCCAGGGCAACTTTCAGCATGGACTCCCGCCGGTCCTGGTCCACGAGCTCTATTTCAATGGCCACCAGGTCGATATGCGCGGGTATCAGGTCGACATTGGGGGAATTCGTGGGGATAATGCATTCCGAGGCCGCCCGGGTGTGTTCGAGCAACTGGTAACTCCCCAGGGAAATATTGTCCGCGTCGATCCCCAGGCCAGAGGTGGCATTGGCCTGTGGATCCGCATCGATGAGCAACACCTTCTTTTCCAGCACGCCCAACGCGGCGGCCAGGTTTACCGTAGTGGTCGTTTTTCCGACCCCGCCCTTCTGATTCGCTATAGCAATAGTCTTGCCCATCTGCAACTTGAGTTAGGGGTTAAAAATACGATTATTTGGGTACCGGGAAAACGGAAATTGTTAACATGGCGTGGATAACTTTCCGTAAACCGGGACCTTACAGAAGTGCAGTTGGTCGGGAACCTCCCGGCAGGTCCTGCGGCCGGGGAGCTATTCCCTGTTGGTCAGCAACCCGAGGATTTCTATCGCCGCTTCGCTTACACGGGTACCGGGGCCGTAAATCCCCGCCGCACCTGCCTCGGTCAGGAATTCGTAATCCTGTTTGGGGATGACGCCCCCGACGATCACCAGGATGTCCTCCCGGCCCATTTCGGCAAGTGCATCGATAACTGCCGGTACCAGGGTCTTGTGGCCGGCGGCCAGGGAGGAAACCCCCAGGATGTGCACATCGTTTTCCACTGCCTGCCTGGCCGCCTCCTCAGGGGTCTGGAACAGGGGCCCGATATCCACGTCGAACCCGATATCGGCATAGGCCGTGGCAACTACCCGCGCCCCCCGATCGTGGCCATCCTGGCCCATCTTTGCGACCATTATTCGCGGCCGGCGGCCTTCGCTGGCGGCAAAGGCATCGGTCATCTTGCGGGCCTTTTCAAAGGCCGGGTCCTGCTGGATTTCTTCTGAATACACCCCGGATATGGATTGAACGCTGGCGCGATGGCGGCCATAGGCTTCCTCCAGCGCCTTGCTGATTTCTCCCAGGCTGGCCCGCGCACGGGCTGCCGAGACGGCTAAAGCTAATAAATTATCGGCTGCCCCCCGGGATTCTCCCGCTTGTTTCCTGCGGGCGGCGGCGGTGAGTTCCTTGAGGGCCCGGTCGACGACTGCCCCGTCACGGCTGGCGCGGACTGCCTCCAGCCGCTCGATCTGTTGGCGGCGTACCCGGGTATTGTCTACCTCGAGGATCTGCAGCATATCGTCCTCGGGGCTCGGATACCGGTTTAGCCCGACAATGACATCCCGCCCCGCGTCGATCCGCGCCTGTTTCCGGGCTGCTGCCTCCTCGATGCGCATCTTGGGGATACCGGCTTCGATGGCACCCGTCATGCCCCCGTGCTCTTCCACTTCCTGAATGAGTTCCCAGGCCTTCCCGACCAGTTCAGCGGTCAGGCGTTCCACGTAATGGCTGCCCCCCCAGGGGTCTACCGTCCGGGTCACGCCGGCTTCCCGTTGCAGGACCAGTTGCGTATTCCGGGCAATCCGTGCCGAAAAGTCCGTGGGCAGGGCAATGGCTTCGTCCAGGGCATTGGTATGGAGGCTCTGGGTTCCCCCGAAAACGGCGGCGGCGGCCTCTACCATGGTCCGGGCCACATTGTTGAAGGGGTCCTGCTCGGTCAGGCTCCAGCCACTGGTCTGGCAATGGGTCCGCAAGGCCATCGACTTGGGGTTTTCCGGGCCGAAAGGCTGGACGAGCCGCGCCCAGAGCATCCGGCCGGCCCGCATTTTGGCGATTTCCATAAAGTGGTTCATCCCGATCCCCCAGAAAAAAGACAGGCGGGGGGCAAATTCGTCGACCCCCAAACCGGCGTCGAGGCCCGTCCGGATGTATTCCAGCCCGTCGGCCAGCGTGTAGGCCAGCTCCATATGGGCCGGGGCCCCGGCTTCGTGCATGTGGTAGCCCGAAATACTGATGCTGTTGAATTTGGGCATTTCCCGGCTCGTATATTCGAAAATATCCGCCACCAGCTGCATGGAAGGAGCGGGGGGGTAGATATAGGTGTTCCGGACCATGAATTCCTTGAGGATATCGTTCTGGATGGTCCCCGAAAGGGCGGAGGGGGAGACGCCCTGTTCCTCGGCAGCGACGATATAGAACGCCATTACCGGGATAACGGCCCCGTTCATAGTCATGGAAACCGACATGCGGTCCAGGGGGATGCCGTCGAAGAGCCGTTTCATATCCTCAACGGTGTCGATGGCGACCCCGGCCTTTCCCACATCCCCGGGTACGCGCTCGTGGTCGCTGTCATAACCGCGGTGGGTGGGCAGGTCAAAAGCCACGGAAAGCCCTTTTTGCCCGGCTTCCAGGTTGCGTTTGTAGAATGCGTTGCTCTCTTCGGCCGTGGAAAAGCCGGCATACTGCAGAATGGTCCAGGGCCGTTGCACGTACATGCTGCTGTAGGGTCCCCGCAGGTAGGGAGGTACGCCGGCCCCGAATCCGGTATGGTCCAGGTCATCGGAGTCTTCCCGGCCGTATCTGGGTTTCAGGCGGATGCCTTCCACGGTGCGGTACCCCGACTGCCGGCCGTTGCCGGTTTCCCGTTCAGGGTCCGCCTCCGTTTCCCGCCTGGCCGAAGTCGCCGGATGCCCCTGCTCCGGTTCCTGCCCGGTAGAAGTCGGTGGATTGCCCGGCCATTCCAGTTCCTGTACCTTATTTCGCTTCATCCCTGAGTCTTTTGAGTTCCTGACGGGCCGACAGCCTTCGCAGTGGCAGCGGCTCAATGAGCGTCTTCACCGGCCGCCCGGGTTGCAATTCCTTCTCGATTTCCCCCGCCATCCGGTCGTCCGGGTTCGGGAACACATTGCTGCCAACCAGCTGCAGTTCCCCTGAGTCAAAGGCGGCCTGTTCCCGCAGGTCTGCCTCCCGGATTTTCGACTGGATCTTGTGCGATTTTAATTGGGCAAGCAGGCCGCCACCCTTTTCCAGGGACTTGAGCAATGCCAGGGCCTTGCGCCCGAGCTGGTCGGTGAGGCTTTCCAGGTAATAGGATCCGTCGGCCGGGTTGGCCACCCGTGCCATGTGGGCTTCGTCCCGCAAGACCAGCAACTGGTTGCGCCCGATCCGGTCGGCAAAATCGTTGGGTTTGTGGTAGAGCCCGTCATAGGGCTGGTTGCAAATCAGGTCGGCCCCGCCAACAGCCGCTGCCATGCACTCCAGGCTACTGCGTAGCAGGTTCGTGTTGTAATCATAAAGTGTCTTGTTCCTCAGCCCGGGCATCGCGAAGACCCGGCATTCCCCGGAACGGTTATAGGCCTTGGCGACCAGTTGCCAGAGACGCCTCAGGGCCCGGATCTTGGCGATCTCCATGAAGTAATCACTGCCGACGGCAATCCGGAAAACGGGTCGTTCCAGGGCGGGTAACAGGCCCGGGTGTTTGTCTGAGGCCAGTAAATATTCCTGCATGTGGGATACGGCATAGGCCAGTTGCTGTACGGCATGTGCGCCGGCCTGTTGGTACAGGTCGGCTCGCGCTGCAAGGGAGACGCGCTCAGGAAACGTGCGGCACAGGGCCTCCAGGCGTTTCATATCTTCGGCCCGGCCCGCTGCCCAGTTCCCGGTTGCAGCCAGGTTCCCGATGGGGTCCGGGAATATCCGGGACTCCGAGGCGAATGATCCCGGCAGGACATCCCCGGGTTCCAGGCGGATGTCCGGCCATTCCAGCCATACGGATCCGGGCTCCGCCCCGGTAGCTTCCAGCCAGCCGGAGGCCTCCCGGATGGGGGCGACCAGGTGCGTGACGCCTCCCCCCAGGGCTTTCCGGCCGCGTGCGGCAGGTTCGCCGCCCTCGGCCGCATCCAGGTACATTCCGGGTTCCCAGCCGCCCGGCAGCACAGGGGCGGCAGTATCCGACTCCGGTACATCCCCCGCCGTGTAAAACGGCTTGATCCGGATGCCTTCCGGGGTGTCGGAAGTCATTTTTTCATTGTAGTCTGCGCCCTTCAGGTCTGCCTGGATCCGAAGTTTCCATTCGGCGGCGGATACGGGTGCAAAATCCCGGAAGAGGTCGTTAGTCGTCATCGTTGTTTTCCTTGAGGCTGTCGAATTCGATGAGGAAAATTTCCTCGTTTTTCTTTTTGAGCAGGTACTGTTCCCGGGCAAATTTCTCCAGCTCTTTGGGGTCCGAGAGTTTTTCGATGATTTCCCGGTCGCTGGCAATTTGTTCTTTGAGGAACTCCTGCTGTTTTTCCAGTTTGCGGATTTCCCGTCGGAGTTCCAGGTGGATCAACAGGGAGTTCTGGTCAAAAAACACCATCCAGACCACAAACACGGTCAGCACGAGCACGTAGATATTTCCGGCCAACCGAAACCAGGGTTTTTTTCGCAATTCCTTCCAGTTCATGGCAGGGCGATTTTTTCGGCGATGATCGTCCGGACGATATCGATGGCCACTGTGTTGTACTTGTTGTTTGGGATGATGATATCCGCAAATTCCTTGGTGGGTTCTATAAACTGGTCGTGCATGGGCTTGAGCGTATCCTGGTACCGTCGGATCACCTCGTCCAAATTGCGCCCCCTCTCGGTGATGTCCCGGCGGAGGCGGCGGATGAGCCGTTCGTCCGAATCCGCGTGGACAAAGATCTTAATGTCGAAAAGGTCGCGTATTTCCGGGTGGGTGAATATCAGGATGCCCTCGATGATCATCACCTTTCGGGGCTCGGTGCGAATGGTTTCGTCCGTGCGGTTGTGTTCTTTAAAGGAGTATACGGGCTGATCGATGGACCGGCCATCCCTGAGGGCTTCCAGGTGCGTCCGCATCAGCTCGAAATCAATGGCCCTGGGATGGTCAAAGTTGATCTTGCAGCGCTCTTCGTAACTGAGTTCCGACAGGTCCCGGTAATAGGAATCCTGGGAAATGACACCTACCTCGGAATCGGACAACTGGCCGGTAATCTGATTGACCACGGTCGTTTTGCCGCACCCGGTACCCCCTGCAATTCCGATCGTCAGCATGGCGCTTGGTTTTGCACAAAATTAGGAATTTAGACGGTTTTCGACCCATGAACCCTGCAGGATCTGGCGACAGTACCCGGAAGGCCTGTTCCCGCAGGGAAAATTCCCGGCACGGGCTTTTGTTTTGCCAATGAAAGCTTATTTTTAGCGGGAATCATTTATTGAACTGCTATGAAAAATGCCTTTCGCGCCACCGTCGATGGGTCCCGTTCCTTTGATCTGGACCCCGGGGAAGTGCGCCACCTGGATTTGGTGCCGGCCGGGGAAGGGGAGTGGCACCTGCTCGACGAGAACCGCCCCAGCCGTATCCGGATCCTGGAATCCCAACCAGGAGCCAAATACTACCGCATTGGGGTCAACAACCGCATCTTTGATGTCCGTCTGGCGGACGACCTGGATCTGCAGATCGACCGGATGGGGTTTGAACTGCACTCCGCACAGCGCGTCTCCCGGATCGAAGCCCCGATGCCCGGGCTCATCCTTACGGTCCAGGTGGCCGAGGGGGACCGGGTGTCCCAGGGGGATCCCCTGCTAGTCCTGGAGGCGATGAAGATGGAGAATACCATCCTGGCCCCGGCAGACGGGGTTATCGGCCATGTGGCCGTCCGGGAAGGGGATGCGGTGGAAAAAAAGGCGGTTCTTATCGAATTTGAATAATTGCACCATGGAGAAAATTTTGATTGCCAACCGGGGCGAAATCGCCCTTCGGGTTATGCGCACGGCCCACCGAATGGGCATTGCCACGGTAGCCGTTTATTCGGAAGCGGACCGGGATGCCCCCCACGTGCAGGCCGCGGACCAGGCGGTCTGTATTGGTCCTGCTCCGTCGTCTGAGTCTTATTTGAAGGAAGAAAAGATCCTGGCGGCTGCCCGGGAAACCGGGGCAGATGCCATCCACCCGGGATATGGGTTCCTCAGTGAAAATGCGGGTTTTTCCCGGGCCGTTGAGGCAGCCGGGCTGGTATTTATCGGCCAAAAGCCGGAGGCCATCCGGACCATGGGGGATAAACTCGCCGCAAAGAAATCGGTCCAGCCCTATGACATCCCGCTGGTACCCGGCACGGATGAGCCCGTCAGCGATGCGGACAGGATCCGGGAGATCGCCGCGGAAATCGGTTACCCCATCCTGATCAAGGCAGCTGCAGGGGGCGGGGGAAAGGGGATGCGCGTGGTGGAGCGGGAGGCCGATCTGGGCGCCCAGATCGAACGGGCCACCAGTGAGGCGAAATCGGCTTTTGGGGACGGTTCCGTGTTTATTGAAAAATACGTGACCGCCCCCCGGCATATCGAAATCCAGGTGCTCTGCGATACACATGGCAATGCCATCCACCTCTTTGAACGGGAATGCAGCATCCAGCGGCGGCACCAAAAGGTGGTGGAGGAGGCCCCGTCTGCAGTGCTGACCCCGGAACTGCGGGAACGCATGGGACAGGCCGCCGTGGATGTGGCGCGGGCCTGCGACTACCTGGGGGCCGGCACCGTGGAATTCCTGCTGGATGCCGACCACAATTTCTACTTCCTGGAAATGAATACGCGCCTGCAGGTAGAACACCCGGTTACCGAATTGATCACGGGGCTCGACCTGGTGGAATTGCAGATCCGCGTGGCCCGGGGGGAGCCGTTGCCCGTCCGGCAGGAGGAGCTTCAGATCCGCGGGCATGCCCTGGAACTCCGGGTATACGCAGAGGACCCCTTGCAGGATTTTATGCCAAGCGTGGGCCTGCTGGAAATTTACCGTCCCCCTTCCGGCCCAGGCATCCGGGTGGACGACGGATACCGCGAGGGCATGCAGGTGCCGATCTATTACGACCCGATGCTCGCAAAACTGATCACCTACGGGGCCGACCGGCCGGCAGCGATCCGTCGGATGCGGGAAGCCATTGCGGATTACCGGGTGGCCGGGGTAGCCACCACACTGCCCTTCGGGGATTTCGTGTGCCGGCACCCCGCCTTTACGAGCGGGGATTTCACCACGCATTTTGTCAAAGAACACTATTCGCCGGAAGCCCTGGAAGCCGATTTGGACCGGGAGGCATCCGTCGCTGCGCGCGTGGCCCTGAATGCCTACCTGAAACACCTCGACCAATTAAGCACCAATACGCACTGACCGATGAAAGAAAGCCATGAGGAATTGAACCGCCGCCGGGCGGAAGCCCTGAAAGGAGGGGGTGAAAAACGGATCGACAAGCAGCACGAGAAAAAGAAACTCACCGCCCGGGAACGTATACGCTACCTGCTCGACGCCGGTTCCTTCGAGGAACTCGGCAGCCTGGTGACCCACCGGACCACGGATTTCGGCATGGCCGACCAGCAGTACTACGGGGACGGGGTGGTTACCGGGTACGGGACCATCAACGGCCGGCTGGTGTATGTCTACGCCCAGGATTTCACGATTTTCGGGGGCTCCCTCTCGGAAACCCACGCGGAAAAAATTTGCAAACTCATGGACCTGGCAGTGAAAGCCGGGGCCCCGGTGATCGGGCTCAACGATTCCGGGGGCGCGCGGATCCAGGAGGGTGTCCGTTCGCTGGCGGGTTACGCCGACATCTTTTACCGGAATGTGCAGGCTTCCGGCGTGGTGCCGCAATTATCGGCCATCATGGGCCCCTGTGCCGGGGGTGCGGTGTATTCGCCGGCCCTCACGGATTTCATCGTGATGGTGGAACAGACCAGTTACATGTTTGTCACGGGTCCCAACGTAGTCCGGACCGTCACCAACGAAGAAGTGGATTCCGAAGAGCTTGGCGGGGCGCGTACCCATGCCTCGAAATCTGGGGTAGCGCACCGCACGGCCCCCAATGACGCGGCCTGCCTGCAAGACCTGAAGCAATTGCTCGCCTACCTGCCCCAGAACAACCGGGAGCTCCCGCCGTCTATTCCCTTCGAACTCGGGTCGGAGTGGCGGGAGGACCTGGAGAACCTGGTGCCGGACAACCCAAACCAGCCCTACGACATGCGGGCGGTAATTGAAGGGATTGTCGATGCGGGTTCTTTTTACGAGATCCATGCGGAATACGCCGACAACATTCTGACCGGGTTTTCGCGCCTGGCCGGGAGAACCGTGGGAATCGTCGCCAACCAACCCCTCTCCCTGGCCGGTGTACTGGACCGGGACAGTTCCCGCAAGGCAGCCCGGTTTACCCGGTTTTGCGACTGCTTCAACATCCCGCTTTTGGTGCTGGTAGACGTACCCGGTTTCCTTCCGGGGACCGACCAGGAATGGAACGGCATCATCGTCCACGGCGCCAAGTTGCTCTATGCCCTGAGCGAGGCTACCGTCCCCCGGATCACGCTGATCACCAGGAAGGCGTACGGGGGTGCCTACGACGTGATGAATTCCAAACACATCGGGGCCGACCTGAATTATGCCTGGCCGGGGGCCGAAATTGCGGTGATGGGGGCCAAGGGGGCCAGCGAGATCATCTTCCGCAAGGAGATTGCCCGGGCGGAAGACCCGGAGGAAAAACTGGCGGAGAAGGAAGCGGAATACGCGGAAAAGTTTGCGAACCCCTACCGGGCTGCGGGCCGCGGGTTTATCGATGAAGTCATCCTGCCCAGGGAAACGCGCCGTAAACTCATCCGGGGTTTTGCTTCCCTGGAAAACAAACAGGTGGACGCCCCGAAACGCAAACACGGGAACATTCCGCTTTAGTCGCCCGGTAGTTCCGGTTTCTGTAAATCGCTATCCTGTGGGCTCGCCCGGAATATATAGCACCCCGGAAGAGGAATCCCTGAGGGCACCCGTTACGGAGGAAAGGACATTCACCGACCCGCTGAGCCGCAGGGCCCCGAGCAGGGCAAAAACCAGGGCTTCCTTGTTTTCGACCAGGCCATCCCCGGGAATCTGAACCCGGATATCCGGGTGCGTTCCCTCCCGGAGAAGTTCCATGAGAAATTCGTTGTAGGCGCCGCCGCCGGTAACCAATACGGAAGCCGCGCTTCCCCCGGCCAGTTCGTCAATTTGCCGGGCCACCGTACCCGCAACATGGACAGTCGCCGTATGCAACCGGTCTTCCGGCGATCCCCGGTGGGCCTCCAGCAAGGGGATGATCTGGTCCCGGAACCACTCGTAACCGGTGGATTTGGGGAAGGGTTGGCGGTAGTAAGGCAGGTTGTCCAGGGCATGGAGCAGGGCGGGAAGGACCTGTCCGCTTCGGGCCAGTGCCCCTCCGGCGTCGTATGGCCGGCCGGTTTCGCGGCTCAGATGGTTGAGCAGCATATTTGCAATGCCGATGTCAAAGGCGGTGCGTTTTCCCCCGCGCTCGAAGGAGATAGTACTGCTGCCCCCCAGGTTCAGGCAGAAGTCGTACGACCCGAAAAGCAACCGGTCGCCTATGGGTACCAGGGGAGCCCCCTGCCCGCTGAGCCGGATATCCAGGGATCTAAAGTCCCCGATACACGGTAGCCCGGTGCGCAGGGCGACTTCCTGGGGGCAACCCAGTTGGAAGGTAAAACCGGCTTCGGGACGGTGGTGAACGGTATGCCCGTGGCTCGCCACCGCATCGGCCGGCTCGTCCTGGGCGGCCAGGAACTTCGCTGCCTGTTCCCCCAGCCACCTTCCGTATTCCGTGTGGAAGGCCAGGAGCCCGGCAAAATCCATTTCAATGGCATCCTGGAGCCGTTGCCGCATTTTCGGTTCGTAATCCAGGCAGCCGGACGCCAGGATGTTGTACTCCCAGGCACCTGCTGATTCGGTCAATCGGGCAAAGACCAGGTCCAGGCCGTCCAGGGAAGTCCCGGACATCATGCCAAGTATGCGATAATTCCTCATGCCAGTTGGTTCAATGGGTTCAATGCCTTTTCACTCATCCTGTGGGCGGTTTCAATTCGATGGGCAGCTTGCCCGCCGGGCGTGCCTCCCCCCTGAAATAAGATACGGCCTGCTGTTGGAATTCCGCCAAAGGCAGGTAGGCCACCAGGACCCCGGCGGCCCGGTGCGTTTGCCACAAATTCAGGGCATACGGGTTTCCGAAGTGGCAAAGCCAAACCTGGTGATTTTCCATCAACCGATCGAGTGCCCGAAGGGCAGCAACCGAGATGCCGAAATTCCCAGCGGGCTTTAGTGCAGGCGGTTGCAGGGCAACCAGGACTTTCCGGGTACCAGGTAAAGGATGGGAATCCGGCAGGTCCCCGGCCAGGTCCCATTCCAGGAATTCCGCATTGAAATGCTCCCGGATTCCCGAACCAAAAGATTGTAGTTCCGCGCCCGCGAGTATCACCGTTACCGGGCCTTCCCCGAGGAAGGCGGCCGGCTCCCCGCTGGAGCGGGCCTCCGTCAGGCATTTTGCGGCGAGTTCCCGGCGGAGCCCGGCCGGGGTATGGGCCGGTTGGACCGGGTTGGATTCCGCCTCGCGGATGCGCTCTTTCAATTGCCAGACCCGACGGAAGGAAGCTTCTATCTGTTCGGTGCGTCCCTCCCGGCATATCCGCTGGTGGGCCGCCGGGATGTCTTCGGCAAAACAGAGCATGTCGTTCCCGGCGGCAAAGGCCCGCCAGGCCACTTCCCCGGGCCCCGGATACTTTTTGCTCACCGCGTGCATATTCAGGGCATCGCTGATAACAGCCCCCTCAAAACCGAGGTTTTGCCGGATGCCCTGGCCGATGACGGAGGGGGATAAGCTGGCGGGCAGGCCTTCCGGGTCCAGGGCGGGCACGGCCAGGTGCCCGGTCATAATCGCGTCGACCCCTTCAGCCACGAGGCGTCGAAATGGGACGAATTCGGTGGATTCCAATTCATCCGCTCCTTTTTCGATTGCAGGAAGTGCCAGGTGGGAATCTACGGCGGTATCCCCATGGCCCGGGAAGTGTTTCGCACACCCCAGGATACCCCCGTCTTTGAGGCCCCGGTAAAAAAGCGAGGCGCGGCAGGCGACCCCTTCCGGGGTGGTCCCGAAGGCCCGGTAGCCAATCACCGGGTTCTCAGGGTTGCAATTCACGTCGGCAACCGGGGCCAGGTTCCAGTGGATGCCAGCATCCCGGCAGTCGGCGGCCATCCGCAGCCCCACCTGGTAGAGTAGCGGGTCCCGGTCCGGCAGGGCGCCCAGGCAGAGGGCGTACGGGTAGGGCTCCCCATTTTCGACGCGCATGGCAAGGCCCCATTCCGCATCCATGGCGATCAACAGCGGGTAACGGGCGGCCCGCTGGTAGCGGCGGATCAGCCCTTTCAGGGTCCCCAGGCTGTCCGGGTTGTGGGGGATTTCCTTTTTACCCTCAAAATTGGTGGCGGCGCTGGCCGGGCTGTGGAAAAAACAGAGCCCCCCGATGGCGTACTCCCGTATCAACTCCTCCAGGCGTACAATCGCCTCCTCCGTATCGTTGATAAAGGCCGCGGGCATAAAGAGCTGGCCCACCTGTTCTTCCCGGCTGGTAAGGCGCATCATATGTTCTACAGGTTGTAAATCAGGCATCGGAGGCGGATTTTTTGCCGTAGTCGGCGGGATAGCGGATTTTGGCGAGCATCAGCAGGGCCGGCAGGGCGGCGATTACCACCCA
The DNA here is from genome assembly GCA_964226055.1 of Robiginitalea sp. Classification (GTDB taxonomy): domain Bacteria; phylum Bacteroidota; class Bacteroidia; order Flavobacteriales; family Flavobacteriaceae; genus Robiginitalea. Next base: position 11,899 of record CAXQQM010000097.1, read on the forward strand.
GACAAAGAACCCTCCGTACCCGAGCCACTGCTGCACGTAACCGCTGATCATGCCGGGTAACATCATGCCCAGGGCCATAAACCCCGTGGCAATGGCGTAATGGGCGGTCTTATAAGGCCCGTCCGCCAGGTAGATCAGGTAGATGAGGAAGGCGGCAAACCCGAACCCGTACCCGAATTGTTCGGCCACCACCGTCCCGACAACGGCCCAGGTCTGGTCGGACTGGGTAAGTGCCAGGATGGCGTAGAGCACATTGGGCAGGTTCAGGGAGAGGATCATCGGCAGCATCCAGCGCCTGAGCCCGTCCCGGGAGATCAGGATCCCCCCCAGGATGCCCCCTGCCGACAAGCAGATCACCCCGACAGTCCCGTAGATCGTCCCCACGGCTTCGGTGGAATATGCCAGACCCCCGGACTCGGGGTCGTCCAAAAGGAAAGGCGCCGCCATCTTGACCAGCTGGGACTCCCCGAGCCTGTAGGTGAGTATAAAGGCAAGCGCCCACCCGATATGCGGTTTCTCGAAAAAACTCCAGAAAATGGCCCAGAAGCTGCGGTTCCTGTTGGCGGGTTGGACGGTTTCGTATGCCGGGGTGGCGAAATAGTTGGACAGGGTCATCAGCAACATTAGCCCGGCCGTGGCCGTCAGGGTTACCGACCAGGCCCTGGAATTATCCCCGTAATGGTTTTCCAGAAATCCCGCCAGGATAACGATCAGGCCCTGGCCCGTGATCATCGCCAGGCGGTAGAAGGTGCTCCGCATCCCGACGAAAAACGACTGTTTTTTCTGGCTCAGGGCAATCATGTAGTAGCCGTCCGAGGCGATATCGTTGGTGGCGGAGGCAAAAGCGGCGATCCAGAAGCAGGCCAGGGAGGTTACCAGGAACTGGTTGGTCGGGAGGCTCAGACCGGCTGCCAGCAGGGCCACTGAAATAATCAGCTGCATGGAGAGGAACCACTTCCGCTTGGTACCCCGCATGTCCACGAAGGGGCTCCAGAGCGGTTTCAGCACCCAGGGCAGGTAGAGCCAACTCGTATACAGGCCGATATCCGCGTTGCTGACCCCCAGGTTTTTATAGAGGATCACCGAGACGGTGACTACCAGGACATAGGGCAGGCCCTGCGTAAAATACAATGTGGGAACCCAAAGCCAGGCCCGCTTGTCTTTTGGCGTCATGGCCCGAATTTAATTGAAATGTCCGACATGTCCCGGGTTGCTTAAAAAAAAGCCCCGGGTCCTGATGGCCCGGGGCGTGTTTGCGGGATAAACCCGATTCGGTTTTACATGAAGTGGTAGCGGACAAACCCCTCCATCGCCTCGTATTCGGCCATTCCAAGGGCATTGTATTTCCGGGCAGTCTCTTTGTTCCGCTGTTCGGCCCGCTGCCAGAACTCCCGCTCGTCATTGCCTGGGAACATGGCGCTGTCCTTTTGGGACTGGTGCTTGAAAATGGCATTCTTTTTCCGCTCCATATCCTTGGGCCCGATGGGTACGGCCATTTCCATATCGGCGATATCCCATTCCTGCCAGGCACCCCGGTAGAGCCAGACATAGCAGTCCGACAACCATTCCGCGCCTTCCTCCTTAAGCCGTTCGAGGGCCTGGAAGATGATTTGCAGGCAGACCCGGTGCGTTCCGTGTGGGTCCGAGAGGTCCCCGGCAGCAAATATCTGGTGGGGTTTTATCTCTTGGAGCAACTCGTAGGTGATTTGAATATCCTCCTGGGAATGCGGTTTTTTCTTTACCGTACCGGTTTCGTAAAACGGCAGGTTCTGGAAATGGGCGTTGGCCTCGTCCACCCCGCAGTAACGGCATGCGGCCAGTGCCTCCCCTTTGCGGATAAGTCCTTTGAATTCCTGGATTTCCCGGCTGTCCACGGCCCCCGGCTCTTTGTTGGCCAGGAATTCCCGAACCTCTTTGAATTGCTGCATAAGTGCCTGGTTGTCTTTCTGGACGTCTGTGGCAAAATCCAGGAAACGGAGCACCTCGTCGTCAAAGACAGCGATGTTCCCCGAAGTCTGGTAAGCCACGTGTACTTCGTGCCCCTGGTCTACAAGCCGGAGCAGCGTCCCGCCCATCGAGATCACGTCGTCGTCCGGGTGCGGGCTGAAAATCAGCGACCTTTTCGGGTAGGGCTCCCTGCGTTCCGGCCGGTTGCTGTCGTCCGCATTGGGTTTCCCTCCCGGCCATCCGGTAATGGTTCGCTGCAGGGCATTAAAAACCTGCAGGTTGATATGTTCGGCCGAACCGATCTCCGCCACCAGGTTCCCCATGCCGTATTCGTTGTAGTGTTCGTTGGTGAGTTTCAGGATGGCGATATCCAATTTTTCGGAAAGCCAGAGTACAGCCCGCTTGATCAGGGCGTCGTTCCATTCGCATTCGGAAACCAGCCAGGGGGTTGCCATCCGTGTGAGGGCTGACCCTGCCGCCTGGTCGACGATCACTTCGCAATTCGGGTGGTGCTGTAGGAAGGTGGCCGGCACGGATTCCCGGATCTTGCCTTCCACGGCCTGCCGGATAATGCCCGCTTTGCCTTCGCCCCAGGCCATCAGGACGATGCGGCGGGCCTTCATAATGGTGCCAACCCCCATGGTAATCGCTTTGGTGGGGACGTTTTCAAGGCCGAAGAAATCGCTGGC
>CAXQQM010000098.1:0-5423 GCA_964226055.1 Robiginitalea sp.
ATCCATTGTGCAGTCGTCCCGTCCAGCGAAACCCGGGTGAGTTCCGAGCGGGCCAGTTGCTCAAAATTGAAGGCGTCGTCCGGATTCTTGATCAGGTCCTGGTAGGTGCGGTTCTGCGCTTTTTTTCCGTCGTTGGTGGCAATGGTAGGACCCGAAGGGACTACCTCACTCCGATCTACCAGGGCTTGCCGGTCGGCAGGGAGCGTCTTCACCAGCAGGGCGTTGCCCTCGCCGAACCAGTTGACCACATCCCGAAGGTTGGCATTCAGCTCTGGGCCCGTCAGCCGGCGGGCTGTTGCCGTGGCCAGTTCCACCACCCAGAGCTCCGCCCCGTCGGCAGTGGTATGGGTAAGGGCCAGATATTCCTCGTCCGGGGACAGGTTGAAATCTGCCAGGCGCGGCTCCTCTGGCAACCCGGTCACGGGCCGGGCAGCGGCCTCCCCGGGAACCTGGATTTCCAGGTTGTTGTAGAACGTCGTGCGGCTCCCGGTATTCGTTTTCGGATTGATCCTGAGCCCGGCCAGCCGCATTTCCGGTTGGGATAATTCCCCGATGCTTTTATAGGCGCTGCGGTAGAGCAGCAACATGTACTGCCCGTTGTCGGTCATCCAGACATACGGGGTCAGGGGGGCAGTGGCAAGTTCCAGGATTTCTTCAGGGGGCTGCTTGTATTCCAGCTGGTCCTGTCCGGATACCGGGATCAGGCAAAGGAATGCGATAAAGGCAAACAGGGTTCTCATATTCGGTTCTTTTTTGGATGATTCAACTGGCAGGCGCCGACCGGCGCTGGCCTGAAGATACTAACTTCCTGCATAAGGAAGCAAGCGGCCTACAGGGGTCAAAAATTAGTGCCAGTTTTGGGACACAAATACAATAATCGGTACATTTACCTATTATCCCGGCCCGTCCCGGAACCAAACTAAACGGCACATCCCATGTATCACTCCAAAATTACCGGCCTCGGGTTTTACGTACCCGACCGGGTTGTCACCAACGACGACCTGTCAGAAAAAATGGACACCAGCGACGCCTGGATCCGCGAACGCACAGGAATCGAAGCCCGCAGGCACGTGGTCCCCGGGGAGGATACCACAACTACCATGGGGGTCAAGGCAGCGCGTATTGCCATCGAGCGGGCCGGGATCGACAAGGATCAAATCGATTTTATCGTCTTTGCCACCCTCAGCCCGGATTATTATTTCCCCGGTCCCGGCGTTTTGGTCCAGCGCGACCTGGAATTGCCCACCGTAGGGGCCCTGGATGTGCGGAACCAGTGTTCGGGATTTGTCTATGCAGTATCGGTAGCCGACCAGTACATCAAAACAGGGATGTACCGGAATATTCTGGTAATCGGCTCTGAACTCCATTCAAAAGGACTCGATATGTCCACGCGCGGCAGGGGGGTTTCCGTGATTTTCGGGGATGGTGCCGGCGCGGCAATCCTCAGCAGGGAAACCGACACCAGCAAAGGAATCCTTTCCACCCACCTGCACAGCGAAGGGCAGCATGCCGAGGAACTGGCGGTAACCGCACCCGGGATGGGACAGCGTTGGGTCACCGACATCCTGGAGGACGCAGATCCGGAGGACACCTCGTTTTACCCGGTCATGAACGGGCAATTCGTATTTAAGAATGCCGTGGTCCGTTTCAGCGAGGTCATCCGCGAAGGACTCCGGGCAAATGGCCTGGATACAGCCGATATCGATATGTTGATCCCGCACCAGGCCAATTTGAGGATCTCGCAGTTTATCCAGCAGAAATTCGGACTCTCAGACGATCAGGTCTACAATAATATCATGCATTACGGGAATACTACAGCCGCAAGCATCCCGATTGCACTTACGGAAGCTTGGGAAAAAGGTAAAATAAAAGAGGGGGATCTGGTGGTACTGGCCGCCTTCGGCAGTGGGTTTACCTGGGGGAGTGTCATCATCCGCTGGTAACATGCCTTCCCGGCAGACACCCTGCGGGACGTTTCTCCCACCGGTCCGCCAAAAAAAGAACCCCGGCACGGATGCCGGGGTCCATGTCGGCCAAGCCAGGGAGGTTAACCAACCAATTCCCCCTCGGGCCCGCCGATAAGACTACCGGTCCACAGCCTGGAATACCTTAAAATGACTGTTCGTTTTTGATTTCAGACGATTGATGATGTCGTTGACGATTGATGATGTTGTTTTTAATAGACGCCCCAAATCCGCGAATGTTACGGGAATCCAAGAATTTAACACCCATGCGGTTTTGAATCGGGGGTAGTAACCATGCGAAACCCCGGCTGACTACTCGTCGAAAGCCGGGGTTTCTTTCATTGACAGGCTGCACTAAACACTAACCATTAACTATAAAAAATACAGCCCGGTCAATGGATGGGTATTGCTCTTTGTAATAAAGACGTGCTACCTTTGCATTCGTTACAGCATCTGGAGTAAAACTTATCCGTCCGCAGTATGAAAAAAACGCTTGTATTCGGGGCTTCCCTGAAACCGTCCCGCTATAGCAACCTGGCGATGCGGCGCCTGGCCGAAAAAGGCATTGAAACAGTGGCATTCGGGATGGTGTCCGGAAATGCGCACGGTATTGAAATTACCCGGAATATTGAAGAATTCCAAGGAATCCATACAATAACCCTGTATATGAACCCCCGCAGGCAGGAACCATTTTACGACCAACTGATTGCCCTGGGGCCCGAGCGCGTTATCTTCAACCCCGGGACGGAGAACCCCGAGTTCGCTTCCCGCCTCAGGAAAAAAGGGATTCAGGCAGTGGAGGCGTGCACCCTGGTCATGTTGGGGACGAATACCTATTGACCGGCCGCGTTCTTCAGATGGCCTTTTAAGTGGCGCCTTGCTTCGGAATCAGTTAAGTGTCGCGCTTCTTCCGAATCAGCATCAGTCCGAGGAATGTGAGCAATCCGTTCAGCGGGAGGAGTTCATATCCGATTTCGTAACCGCCGAGCAATTCGGTGGGCAGGTTGGCTATCAGGGCCACGAGGAGGATGACCAATACGGCAACTACCCAGACCCGGGAATCTTTCAGGGCATACGGGGTCAGGATCCCAAAGGCAAACAGGCCCAGTAGCGGACCGTAGGTATAGGTAGCCACCGTAAGCAGCCCGTCGATGACGTTCCTGTCCAGGACGTATTTGAAGAGGATCACCACGACGATCAGCAACAGGCTCATCCCGACGTGTACCCGCTTCCGCAGTTTTTTCTGTTGCCCGCCCGGCAATTTACCAATCCCCATAAAATCCACGCAGAACGAAGTAGTCAGGGACGTCAGGGCACTGTCCGCACTGCTGTAGGCTGCCGCGATCAGCCCGAGCATAAAGGTGGTGCCCACTACGGGCCCCAGGCCGCTATTCAGGGCGATTTCCGGGAAAAGCAAATCGGATTTCGGGCTGCCGTCCATCAGGGGGAGTGCAATGCCGAACCGGTCGGCGTAGATAAAGAGCAGCGCACCGAGCAGGAGGAAGACAAAATTCACAGCGACCAGCACCACTGAAAATGAGAGCATATTTTTCTGCGCATCCCACAGGTTCCGGCAGGTGAGGTTTTTCTGCATCATGTCCTGGTCCAGGCCGGTCATGCAAATGGTGATGAACATCCCTCCGAGGAAGGACTTGACCAGGTGGTTTTTGTCAGCGAGCGAATCCGTAAACCAGGTCTGGCTGTATGCCTCCAACTCTTCAGATTCCAGGAAGTCGGACAGGCTCCACCCCAGGCTCTGGTTGATAAAGTGGATGGATAGTCCCACTGCCAACAGCATAAAAAGGGTTTGCAGGGTATCGGTCCAGACAATTGTTTTGATCCCGCCCCGGAAGGTATATACCCAGATCAGCGCGATGGACATTACCACAGTTACCTCGAAGGGGACCCCCCAGGCGTCGAAGACGAATTGCTGGAGTACCATGGCCACCAGGAATAAACGAAAGGCCGCCCCTAGTACGCGGGAGACAAAGAAGGACAGGGCCCCCACCTTGTAGCTGACCCACCCGAACCGTTGCTCGAGATATTCGTAGATGGAAGTCACCCCGAGCCGGTAATAAAGGGGCATCAATACGAGGGCGATCACGATGTACCCCGCCAGGTAGCCGAATACCACCTGCATATCGCTGAACTGGGAGGCTTCCACCCAGCCCGGGACGGACATGAACGTCACCCCGGAGAGGGCGGCGCCAATCATCCCGAAGGCAACCAGGTACCAGGGAGACTGCCTGCCTGCCTTAAAAAAATCATCGTTGGAATCGTTCCTGCCGGTGAAATAGGATATCAGCAGCAGCAGGGCAAAGTACCCCCCGATAAGGAGCAGGATATGGGATGCATTCATAGGAGGAAACTGGTGCCGCGCCGGGTTGCCTGTTGCCTGAAAAACGGCTGCAGGCCGGAATCCGGCCCGGGTTGGACATTCCATTTAATTTGCCCACCAAAGTACAAAACTTAAAATAGATACGTAATTTTGCCCCATATGGAAATCACGTCGAAATTACTCGGAAAGGCCGTGGATGAGGTATCCCAGTTACCGGGTATCGGCAAACGCACGGCGCTTCGGCTCGTGCTGCACCTGCTGCGTCAGCCGGAGGCCCGGACCGAAAAACTCGCAGAGGCTCTCACAAGCCTCCGGTCGGGGATACGCCGATGCCGGGAATGCCACAATATATCCGATTCGGAACACTGCGAGATTTGTGCCAGCCCCAAACGCGACCGATCGCTGATTTGTGTGGTAGAAGATATCCGGGATATCATGGCGATTGAGAACACCGGGCATTACCGGGGGCTTTACCACGTGCTCGGCGGAAAGATATCGCCCATGGAAGGCGTCGGCCCCCAGGACCTCAATATCGGGTCGCTGGTAGAGCGTGTCAGGGAAGGGGGCGTGCGGGAACTGATCCTGGCCCTTAGTGCCACCATGGAAGGGGATACGACGAATTTCTACCTTTACAAGCAGCTGGACGGGGAGGAGGTGGCCCTTTCCACCATTGCCAGGGGGATCCCGGTAGGGGACGACCTGGAGTATGCGGACGAGGTAACCCTGGGCCGCTCCATCCTGCAGCGGATCCCTTTTGAAGGGTCATTCAACGGCCAGGATAGATAGATAGTTCATCAAACCGGCTGTTTTTTTGCTATTTTTGCAAAAATCACCCGGCTACAAGGTGTCAAAATAAGAATATGTCAAAATTTGAATTGAAATTGCCGCAGATGGGGGAAAGCGTTGCCGAGGCAACCCTGACCTCCTGGCTGAAAGAAGTTGGCGACCCCATAGAGGCGGACGAGGCCGTATTTGAGATCGCCACCGACAAAGTCGATTCGGAAGTGCCAAGCGAAGTGGACGGCGTCCTGCTGGAAAAACGTTTTGAGGTAGACGATGTCGTGAAGGTCGGCCAGGTGGTGGCGGTTATTGAACTCAATGGCGAATCCGACCAGTCGGAT
>CAXQQM010000099.1:0-7579 GCA_964226055.1 Robiginitalea sp.
CTGCTGAACATCCCCCACGTCATCGTGTGTATCAACAAGATGGACCTGGTGGATTACTCCGAAGAAGTCTATCACAAGATCACCGGCCAGTTCGAGGAATTCTCCTCCAAGATGCTGATCCCGGATATCCGTTTTATCCCTATAAGCGCATTGCTGGGTGACAACGTGGTGAACCGTTCCGAAAATATGGACTGGTACCAGGGGGCTCCCCTGCTCCATACCCTGGAGACCATGCACATCAGCAGCGATATCAACAAAGTGGACTCCCGCTTCCCGGTACAGACCGTTCTGCGCCCCCAGAGCAAGGAGTTTGTCGATTACCGCGGATATGCCGGGCGGATTGCCAGCGGGATTTTCCGCAAGGGGGATGAAGTATCCGTTTTGCCATCGGGCTTTACATCGCGGATTAAAGCGATTGACGGGCCTGCAGGGGAAATTGAGGAGGCCTTTGCCCCCATGTCCGTATCCATCACCCTGGAAGACGATATCGACATCAGCCGGGGCGACATGATCGTCCGTGCCAACAACCAGCCGGAAGCCGTCCAGGACCTGGAAATCATGCTGTGCTGGCTGAACGACAAACCGGCCAAACCCCGTGCAAAATACACCATCATGCACACCTCCAACGAGCAAAAAGCAATGATCAAGGAGGTTATTTACAAGATCGACATCGAAACCCTGAACCGGAAAACCGACGACCCGGAAATGAATATGAACGATATCTGCAAGGTGAAGGTGCGTACCACAAAGCCCCTGATGCAGGATCCCTACCGGGAGAACCGGTATACGGGGAGCGTCATCCTGATCGACGACAGCACGAACGAAACCGTGGCTGCCGGCATGATCGTCTAGGCCTTCTTCAGCCGGCTTTTGTACGCCAAATCGTAGATTTCCTCGTACATGGGCAGGATGTGGTGTATATCGAAGCTGCAGGCGCGCTCGTAAGCCCGTTTTTTGAATGCCTGAAGGGTGGCATCGTCTTTCAGGATCTTCAGGGTATTTCGCACCATGTCCTCCGTGTCGCCCACATCACTGAGATAACCGGAAACCCCGTGTTTATTGAGCTCCGGGATACCCCCCGCATTGCTGGAGATCACGGCGGTTTTGGTGATCATTGCTTCCAGGGCGGCGAGGCCAAAACTCTCTTTTTCCGACGGGAGCAGGAAGACATCCGAGAAACACAGGATGTGTTCCACCTCGTTGCTGTTTCCGAGGAACAGGACTTTTTCCTCGATCCCGAGTTTCTCGGCCAGTAATTCGGCACCTTCCTTTTCAGGTCCTTCCCCTACCATGATCAGCTTGGCGGGTACCTGCTGCTGCACCTTGTGAAAAATTTTCACTACGTCCTGTACGCGCTTGACCTTGCGGAAGTTGCTGACATGGGTGAGGATGTATTCGTCGTCGTTGGCCATCAGGCTCCTTTGGCAATCCTCCGGGGCCCGGTTGTATTTCGTCTTGTCGATAAAGTTCGGGATCACGTGGATCTCCCTGCGGATGTCGAAAATCTCCAGGGTATCTTCCTTGAGGCTCTGGGAAACCGAGGTGACGACATTGGACTGGTTGATGCTGAACTGAACGGCCGGCTTGTAAAACGGATGGTTGCCCAGCAGCGTGATATCCGTCCCGTGCAACGTGGTGACCATCGGCACGTAAATCCCCTCGTCCTCGAGCATTTTTTTAGTCATATATCCCGCATAGGCATGGGGAATGGCGTAATGCACGTGGAGGAGTTCAATCCCAAACGTCCGGATAGTCTCCACCAGTTTGCTGGACAGGGCCAGTTCATAGGGCTGGTAATGGAAGAGCGGATATTCCGGGACGTGGACTTCGTGAAAATGGATATTCGGGCTGAGCAACTCCAGGCGAACCGGCTGGCTGTAGGTCACAAAATGGATTTCGTGGCCCCTGCGGGCCAGTGCAATTCCGAGTTCGGTAGCTACAACCCCGCTTCCCCCGAAAGTGGGGTAACATACAATGGCGATCTTCATAGAAACAAAGCTACACCGAAAATCACTTTCTAATTGATAACGGAATCATAAATTGCCTGCTGGATACGCGTGCGCAGGGCGGATCGCACCAGCAGCGTATTGGACGAAGACGGGTAGGTCCGGTTGGAGAGGAATACGTAGAGGATACCCGTATCCGGGTCTGCCCAGGTGTAGGTTCCCGTAAACCCGCTATGGCCGAAACTCCTGCGCGAAACACATCCGCAGGTGGGGCCTTTATCTTCCAGTTGGGGTTTGTCAAAGCCCACCCCGCGACGGACGTCGTTGTTGCAGAAATAGCATTTGTTGAATTTTTCAACGGTTCGCTCCTCCAGGAATCGGGTGCCCCCGTAATAGCCGCCCTGCAGGTACATTTGCATGATCTTGGCCACGTCGTTGGCATTGCTGAAGAGGCCGGCATGCCCCCCTACCCCGTCCTGCATGGCCGCACCCATATCGTGAACAAATCCCTGTACCCGTTGGTAGCGGTAGTAATTGTCCTCCTCGGTGGGCACAATATCCGTTTTCTCAAATTGCTCCAGCGGATTGTATAGCGTATGGCTGGCCCCCAGGGGGCGAAAGAGGAAATCCCCGGCAATCGCGTCGAGCCGGCGGCCGTACTCTTCTTCGATATACTTCTTAAAAACGTAATAAGCGACGTCGCTGTACCGGTACCGGTTCGATTTTAGTTCCTGCCTCCCGATGCGGTTGTAGATGGAATCCGTGTAGGCATTCGTCAGGTAAAGGCTCTCGGCCACCTGGATGGAGAAACCCTCCTGGGGGGAATTCCGGTAAAAATCCCGGGAAGGGCGCCGCTGTTTGTCCAGGGTATCCAGGTAAAAGGCAATCCAGGAAGGCAACCGGCCGTAGTGGCTCAGGGCCTTCAGGACCGTCACGTCTTCCAGTTCGGTATCCGCGTACTCCGGCAGAAGCTCGGAAAATGTGGCATTCAGGCGGATCCTGCCGGTTTCCTCCATTTCCATCAGCACGGGCAGGGTACCCAGGATCTTGGTCAGGGAAGCCAGGTCGTACAGGTCGGTGAGTTGTACCTCCCGGTCCCCGTCGTAGGTGTGCTTCCCGTACGCCTTGTGGAAAACTACCTGCCCGTTGCGGGCAATCAGCACCTGGGCCCCCGGGAACATCAGGGAGTCCAGGCCGTGTTGCATCAGGGTATCCACCCGGGCAAGGCGCGTTCGGTCGAAACCTTCCCGCTCCGGGAGGCTATATCCCAGGCGCCCCAGGGCGGGCAGGTCCAACCCGCTGCCAGCGGGGAATTCGGGATGTGCACTTACCGGCAGCCTGCCGCGGGAAGGGAAGGCCCCGAAGAGCAGTTCCGCGGCCGATTCCTGGGTGATTTCGCTGTTCTGGTAGGCCATCACCAGGCCGTCTACCCCCTCAAAATCCGGGACGTCCCCCAGCATGTAAGGGCGGGAAAAGAAGACGGCTATCGAATTGGAAGTCCTCAGGTTCCCGATCTCCTGGATCCGCCGGACATCATCCGGGGAGAGCTCGTGTTTTTTCCAAGGGGATTCGTTGGATTTATGTACGCCCACAATCACCATATTGTAGTCCGCAAGCTGCGTTTTCAGCTCTTCCAGGCTGGTCCCCCCAACCTCATCGATGTCCGCATACAGGCGCATCCGTTCCAAAAACGGCTCGTGAGGGGCTTCGCCGACCTTTACGTAGGCGATTTTCTTGTTCTCCAGGTTGCGCATGCCCAGGATGGACACCTTGTTCTTCAGGACAGTCAGGGCTGATTCCATCGCGCGTTCGTAGGCCAGGTCGTCTTCCGGTGTATTGAGGTCATCCACGAGGCCTTCCACGTCGACGGGTTGCAAATTGTGAAGGCCTGCCTTGTATTTGGCCATCAGGATCCGGCGGACGGATTCCCCGAGGCGCTCCTCGGTTATTATCCCCATACGGTAGGCTTCCAGGAAGGCCGCGTGGTCGGCTTCGAGGTTTTCGGGAAGCAGGAGCATGTCATTCCCTGCCAGGAAGGCTGCCAGCGAGGTGTTGACGACCCCTTCATAACCCGTAACCCCCTTCATGTTCAGGGCATCGGTAAAGACAAGGCCATCAAACTCCAATTCATCCCGCAGTACGCCCCGGATGACCTGGGATGAAAGAGAGGTGGGCAATTCTTCAGACCCCGTAAGGGCGGGGACATTCAGGTGGGCGATCATTACGGAACTCAGGCCCTTGGAAATGAGCGGTTTATACGGGGACATTTCGATACTGTCCAGGCGTTGCCGGTCGTACGGCAGCTGCGGCAATGCCTTGTGGGAATCCACCGCCGTATCCCCGTGTCCGGGGAAATGCTTCCCGCTGGTGAGGATCCCGGCCCGGTGCATCCCCTGCATCAGGTAGCCGGCCTGCCGGGCCACCCGTCCAGGGTCTTCCCCGAAAGACCGGTTCCCGATAATCGGGTTGTCCGGGTTTGTGTTGATATCGGCAACTGGCGCAAAATTGATATGCACCCCCAAGCGGGCAGCATGTTGGCCAATCCGGTACCCGATGCGTTCAATAACGGCCGAATCCCGGATCGCGCCGAGGGTGGTATTCCACGGAAAGGCATACGTGGAGTCCAGTCGCATGGCAAGCCCCCATTCGGCATCCATGGCCACCAGCAACGGCGTTCGCGATGCCTCCTGGAACGCATTGGTCATCCGGGCCTGGCGCACGGGGCCCCCAAGGCTGAAGATTACCCCGCCCAGGTGGTAGTTTGAAATCCATTCCGTTACCCGCTCTTGTACTGCCGGGCCCTGGGAAGAAGCCACCATGACCATAAACAGCTGGCCGATGCGCTCCTCCAGGCTCATCCCATTATACCTGGCTTCCACCCAACGGGCCTGGGCGGTACTGTCCGCCGTGACCAGGGGATGGTGCTGTGCATGTGTTTTGGAAATAAATAACAGGAAAAAGAGAAAAATTACTCCTTTTGATCGCATACTCAATATCCTCTTTGGTACTAACTCCCGGGCGGTTGAAATATTGCGCCACAGTTCCGCCTGAGAGGTCGCCGTGTCAGAAAAACCGGCTGTGCCAGCTCTCGGAGGCAGGCACTTCCCAGTCGTTTTCAAATTCGCGTTTGTTTGTCACCAGGTTGTTGAATACAACCGTTTTTCCCGAAACGGCTTTGTCCTTGGCATCTTGCGAAAATCTGCCAGGGGCTTATATGCAAAGTACTCCCCCTGGCGGTAGGTGACATTCATCCTATCCAGCAGTGCGATGTCGAATTGCTCTTCCAGGCCCTGGATAAATCGCACCGAGGCATCGATGGAACACCCCGAAGCGGCATTCAGATCCTGGTCCAGGCCGATGACGACAAACCGGTTGTAAGGCAACTGGCACCCCGCCTTCAGGTCGGCCCCATGGGCCGTCCATTCCTTCAGGAACAATTCGAGATCGGCGCGGAGCTTAGCGGCTTCTTCTTCCGTCAGCGAGCGGTTGGCCTGGTAAACCCAGACCCTCGCTTCTTCCGGCAATTCCTCAAATGGCACTAACATAATCGCTGCATTTAATGGATGCTACTTCTTCATTTCTCAATTACAGGTCCGCGGCCTGGTCCAGCAATTCGGCCAGGTCCAGCACCTGCATTTCCTTTTCCTTATCCTTCCCCTTGACGCCGTCGGTCAGCATCGTATTGCAAAACGGGCAGGCAGCGGCAACGACTTCCGGCTGGGTTTCAATGGCCTGTTCGGTACGTTCAATATTCACGTCCTTGTCCCCCTTTTCGGGTTCCTTGAACATCTGCGCACCCCCGGCGCCGCAACAGAGGCCTTTTTGTTTGCAACTGCGCATCTCCACGAGTTCCGCGTCGAGTTTCCGGATGAGTTCCCTGGGGGCCTCGTAGATGCCGTTGGCGCGTCCGAGGTAACAGGGGTCGTGGTAGGTGATCCGCTTGCCCCGGAAGGTCCCGCCTTCCAGTGTAAGCCGCCCGGAATCGAGCAATTCCTGCAGGAACTTCGTGTGGTGGATTACCTTGTAGGAACCGCCCAGCCCCGGGTATTCGTTCTTCAGCGTGTTAAAACAATGCGGGCAGGTGGTGACGATGGTCTCCACCCCATACCCGTTGAGGACCTGGATGTTCATGGCGGCCTGCATCTGGAACAGGAATTCGTTCCCGGCGCGTTTGGCCGGGTCGCCCGTACAACCTTCCTCCGTCCCGAGGACCGCAAAGGAGACATCTGCCTTCTGCAACAGGCGCACAAAGGCCTTGGTGATCTTTTTGGCGCGGTCGTCAAAACTCCCGGCACAGCCCACCCAGAATAATACCTCGGGTTTTTTTCCAGCGGCGGTCATCTCGGCCAGGGTCGGGATCGTCTTTGCCCGGTCCTTTTCGCTATTTTCTGTCTTATCGTCCATTCACTTGTTTTCCGTGTTTCCGGCTACTCTGTTGCCCTGGGGTTGCTTTTATCCTCTCTGAAAAATGCCAGCACCATCCTGTTTCACCCTTCATCTTTCCAGTTCAGCCGGTCCATCTGGTTAAATGGCCAGGGGGCACCGTTATTTTCGATATTCCCCATCATCACATTCAATTCCTGTGGTGCGGCCGATTGTTCCATGACCAGGTACCGCCGCATATCCATGATGATCGACAACGGGTCGATACTCACCGGGCAGGCCTCCACACAGGCGTTGCAGGTGGTACATGCCCAAAGCTCCTCCCGGGTGATATAATCGTCCAGCAGCTGCCGGCCATCGGGCTCCCAGGCCCCATTGTTCGCTTCGATCTTCCGGCCGACTTCCTCCAGGCGGTCGCGGGTATCCATCATAATCTTCCGGGGCGATAGTTTTTTACCTGTCTGGTTGGCCGGGCACTCCGCTGTGCACCTCCCGCATTCCGTACAGGTATATGCGTTGAGCAGCTGGATCCGGCTGAGGTCCATGACATCGGAGGCACCGAATTTGGCCGGGGGATCGGCGTCTTCCGGCGGGGCGGCATACGGGTCGGCTTCCGGGTCCATCATCAGGGCCACTTCCTTCTGCACGGATTCCAGGTTGTCAAACGCGCCTTGTGGTCTTACCTTTCCCCAGTAGGTGTTCGGGAAGGCCAGCAGGATATGCAGGTGTTTGGAATAGTACAGGTAATTCAGGAAAAACAGGATCCCCAGGATGTGCAGCCACCAGGCCGTGCGTTCCACGGCGATCAGTGTATTTTCGGTCCAGCCTGACATCCATCCGGCCAACAGGGAGCTCACCGGGTAGGCACCTGCTTCCACGTAGTGATCCGCGCCCAGTTGCTGCAGGGAATAATCGGCTGCG
The DNA here is from genome assembly GCA_964226055.1 of Robiginitalea sp. Classification (GTDB taxonomy): domain Bacteria; phylum Bacteroidota; class Bacteroidia; order Flavobacteriales; family Flavobacteriaceae; genus Robiginitalea. The sequence goes on from CAXQQM010000099.1 coordinate 7,251, forward strand.
TTCATCGTCAGGAACAGGACCATCAGGATCGCCTCAATGTAGAGGATCCAGGCGGCATCCCGCTTGGGCCAGCCTTTCATTTCGGGTTGCCAGAACCGCTGCAGCCGAAGCGCATTACGCCGCAGCCAGAATACGATGACCGCCACCAGGACCAGCAGCGCCAGAATTTCGAAAGTGGCTATCAGCACGTCGTAAACGGGGCCAAGGAATGCAAATATGCGGTGCGTCCCGAAAATCCCGTCGATAATAATCTCGAGCACCTCGATATGGCTAATGAGACAGCCCAGGTAGACGATGACGCGCAGGAACCCCGCCACGGGGCGAACCAC
>CAXQQM010000100.1:0-6521 GCA_964226055.1 Robiginitalea sp.
GGCAAATACGTGGCCCCGCAATTACTGGAAAACCGCTTCAAACAATCCCGGTTTATCGAACAGATCATGGTCGTTGGGGAAGGTGAAAAAATGCCTGCTGCGCTGATCCAGCCCAATTTTGAATTCCTTGAAGAATGGGCCCGGCGCAACCAGGTTAAGGCCGGGGACCGGGGGGAACTCATCCATAACCCCATGGTCCTGGAGCGCTATCAGGAAGAGGTTGACAAGGCCAATGCAGATTTTGCGCGATGGGAAAAGGTAAAGCAATTCCGGCTGACCCCGGAAGCCTGGTCGGTGGAGGCCGGCCATCTTACCCCTACCATGAAGCTCAAGCGCAAGGCCATCCTGGAACACTATCAGGAGCTCTACGACGATATCTACAGAAGCTAGCTTTGTCCGGCAGGAGCCAGCCGGTTCCATTTAAATGCCAGACCACCTCACCGCGCAGCTGAAATATTTATTATTTATTATGCATGCATAATAAATTTTTGTATATTTGATCAGCTTCTTCACAGCGTATGAAAGACATCACTATAGACTATGCCCTGAGGGCCACCTGGCAAGCCGTTGCCAGGATGTACAATGAAGAGGCCCGCAAATTTGATTCGACGATGGCGGTAGGCTTTTGCCTGCTGAGTATCGACCCGAAGGAAGGCACCCCTTCCACCGCCCTGGGGCCGCGCATGGGAATGGAGGCTACCAGCCTTTCGCGTATCCTGAAGAGCATGGAGGCGCGCGACCTCATCGAGCGTCGGCCCAACCCCGATGACGGCCGGGGCGTACTGATCCACCTAACAGCCTTTGGCCGTGAAATGCGGGCCAAATCCAAGGATGTGGTGCTTCGCTTCAACGAAGCGGTCCGCAGTGAGGTGAGCCCCCAGCAACTCAAAGGCTTCTTTGAGGTGGCGGCAGTTGTCAACCAATTGATCGCCGAGCGAAAAATTTACGAGCAAACCCCGGATGCCGAGGCTTCCGGAAAAAAATAATCGAGAATACACCTGATAATGAAGAGAAGAATCAACAAGGTCGCAGTAATCGGCTCCGGCATCATGGGAAGCGGGATCGCCTGCCATTTCGCTAACATCGGCGTGCAGGTCCTCCTCCTGGATATCGTCCCGAGGGAGCTGACCGAGAAAGAGCAGGCCCGGGGTCTGAGCCTCGAGGATGCCGCGGTACGGAACCGCCTGGTGAACGAATCCCTTCAAAAAGCGCTGAAATCCAAGCCTTCGCCCATCTACCACCCGGATTTTGTCGATCGCATCGAGACGGGGAACCTGGAAGACGATATCTCGCGGGTTTCCGAGGCCGATTGGATCATCGAGGTGGTAGTGGAACGCCTGGATATCAAGAAAAAAGTCTTTGAAAACCTCGACAAGCACCGGAGGGAAGGCACGTTGATCACCTCGAATACCTCCGGCATCCCCATCCGGTTTATGAGCGAAGGCCGCAGCGAGGATTTCCGGTCGCACTTCTGTGGTACGCACTTCTTTAACCCGGCCCGTTACCTGAAACTCTTCGAGGTAATCCCCGGACCAGATACAAAGGAAGACGTCATCGACTTTCTGAAAAACTACGGGGAACAATACCTTGGGAAAACCTCGGTGGTAGCCCAGGACACACCTGCTTTTATCGGCAACCGGATTGGCATTTTCAGCATCATGAGCCTCTTCCATATGGTGAAAGAAATGGGGATGACCGTTGAAGAGGTAGACAAACTCACCGGGCCCGTAATCGGCCGGCCGAAATCGGCTACCTTCCGGACCGTTGACGTGGTGGGGCTCGATACCCTGGTACATGTGGCCGAGGGGATACACGAAAACTGCCCCGATGACGAGCGCCACAATCTGTTCGCCCTGCCGGACTATATCCGTAAGATGGCGGAGAATGGCTGGTATGGCAGTAAAAGCGGTCAGGGGTTCTACAAAAAAGTGAAAAAGGATGACGGATCCAGCGAAATCCTGACCCTGGACCTGGACACCCTGGACTACCGGGACCGCAAACGGGCCAAATTCGATACCCTGGAAGAAACTAAAACCATCGACAATGTGATCGACCGGTTCCCGGTCCTCATCGGCGGGAAGGACAAAGCCGGGGAATTTTACCGAAAAAGTTTTGGTGCCCTGTTTGCCTATGTTTCCCATCGCATACCCGAAATTACCGACGCCCTCTACAAGATTGACGATGCGATGAAAGCCGGTTTTGGCTGGGAGCACGGACCGTTCCAGATCTGGGATGCGGTAAGCCTTGAAAAAGGGTTGGAACTGGCAGGTGCAGCCGGACAACAGGTGGCTCCCTGGGTAGAGAAAATGCAAGCCGGGGGACATACATCCTTCTACGAAATCCGGGACGGGGCCACGTATTATTACGACATCGATGCCGGGGAGTATCGGAAAGTCCCCGGGCAGGATGCGTATATCATCCTGGACAATATCCGGGAAAGCAAGGCGGTATTCAAGAACAAAGGGGTGGTGGTCCAGGATCTGGGCGACGGCATCCTCAATGTGGAATTCCGTTCCAAGATGAACACCATCGGCGCAGATGTGCTGGCGGGGTTGAACAAGGCCGTAGATCTGGCCGAAAAGGACTACGACGGGTTGGTGGTCGGGAACCAGGCGGCCAATTTCTCGGTCGGCGCCAACATCGGCATGATTTTTATGCTGGCCGTGGAGCAGCAATACGACGAGCTGGCCATGTCCGTGAAGTATTTCCAGGATACTATGATGCGGATGCGCTACTCTTCCATCCCGGTAATCGCGGCACCGCACGGTATGTGCCTCGGGGGCGGCTGCGAACTGAGCCTGCACGCGGATAAGGTGGTCGCCGCGGCCGAGACCTATATCGGCCTGGTGGAATTCGGCGTCGGGGTGATCCCCGGCGGGGGCGGTTCCAAGGAGATGGCCCTCCGCGCCGCCGATACCTTTAAGAAAAATGATGTGGAGCTCAACGTTTTACGGGAATATTTCCTGACGATCGGAATGGCCAAGGTTTCCACGTCGGCCTATGAGGCCTACGATACGGGCATCCTGCAAAAAGGCAAGGATGTGGTTGTGGTAAATAAGGAGCGGCAGATTGCAACCGCCAAGGCCTACGCCCGGTTGCTGGCCGACCGGGGATATACGCGGCCCATTGAGCGTACGGATGTCAAAGTGCTCGGAAAACAGGCGCTCGGGATGTTCCTGGTAGGCACGGACTCCATGGAAGCCGGCAACTACATCTCGGAGCACGACAAGAAAATCGCCAACAAACTGGCCTGGGTGATGGCCGGGGGGGATTTGTCCGAAGCGAGTTATGTAAGCGAGCAGTACCTGCTGGAACTGGAACGGGAGGCCTTCCTTTCGCTGTGCACGGAACGCAAGACCCTGGAGAGGATCCAGCATATGCTGAAAAAAGGCAAGCCGCTTAGGAATTAGGGGGATTTGGCGATTTGAGGATTTGAAGATTTGAAGATTTGAAGATTCAACTTTTCGAATTGAAACCTATAGAATTTGAAGACCTGAAAATTTGACCACTGAACACCGGGTAAATGAGTCCCGGATTAAAAATAAAAAATGGGGGATGCGAGGCAGCATCCGGGATCACAACAACCGGATAGGCCCCTTCTGAAAAAAGCACCTGAATCATGAGAACAGCATATATCGTAAAAGCATACCGGACCGCCGTGGGAAAAGCCCCCAGGGGCACGCTGCGCTTTAAGCGGCCCGATGAACTGGCTGCGGAAACCATCGCCTACCTGCTGGAGCGTGTACCCGGCCTGGAAAAACAACGCATCGACGACGTTATTGTGGGCAACGCGATGCCCGAAGCCGAACAGGGCCTGAACATGGCCCGGCTGATTTCCCTGATGGGCCTGAAAATCGAGGATGTCCCCGGAGTTACGGTCAACCGCTATTGCGCCTCAGGCCTGGAAACCATCGCCATCGCCACGGCCAAAATCCAGAGTGGTATGGCCGATTGCATCATTGCCGGCGGGGCCGAAAGCATGAGTTACATCCCCATGGGGGGCTACAAACCCGTTCCGGATTACGGGCTGGCCAAGGCCGGCCATGAGGATTACTATTGGGGCATGGGGCTGACGGCCGAAGCCGTGGCCAACCAGTACAAGGTTTCCCGGGAAGACCAGGATGCCTTTGCCTACGAATCCCACCAAAAAGCCCTGAAAGCGCAAAAAGAAAAGCGGTTTGAATCCCAGATCGTCCCGATTGAGATAGATCACACCTATGTGAATGAGACCGGCAAGAAGACCACCAGTCAGTACACCGTGGATACGGACGAGGGGCCCCGGGCGGATACGTCCAAAGAAGCCCTGGCCCGGTTGCGGCCCGTTTTTGCCGAAGGTGGTAGCGTAACGGCCGGGAATTCCTCCCAAATGAGTGACGGGGCAGCCTTTACCCTGGTGATGAGCGAGGGGATGATGAAAGAACTCGGCCTTGAACCCATTGCCCGTCTGGTGAATTACGCTGCCGTTGGGGTAGAACCCCGGATCATGGGGATTGGCCCGGTGAAAGCTATTCCCAAAGCACTTGGGCTGGCCGGTGTCAAACAGGACCAGCTGGAGCTCATCGAGCTGAACGAGGCCTTTGCTTCTCAATCCCTGGCGGTGATCCGCGAACTCGGGCTGGACCCGGATCGGGTGAACGTCAACGGTGGGGCCATCGCCCTGGGCCACCCCCTGGGATGTACGGGGGCAAAGCTTTCCGTCCAGCTTTTTGACGAAATGCGCCTGCGCAACCTGCAGGGGAAACACGGCATGGTCACCATGTGCGTAGGTACCGGACAAGGGGCGGCCGGTGTATTTGAATTCCTATCCTGAATCTAAAAAAATTAAAAAATGAGTACCCAAACCAAAGAAAAAGAAATCCTGCGCGGCGGCCAGTTCCTGGTAAAGGAAACCGCTTGTGAAGACGTCTTCACCCTCGAGGACCTTAGTGAAGAACAGCGCATGATGCGCGAGAGCACCGTCGAATTTGTGGATCGCGAACTCTGGGCACACTGGGAGCGATTTGAACAAAAGGACTACGCCTATACGGAACAATGCATGCGGAAAGCCGGGGAACTCGGGTTTTTGAGCATTGCAGTCCCCGAGGAGTACGGCGGCATGGGCATGGGTTTCGTAAGTACCATGCTGGTATGCGACTACATATCCGGGGCCACGGGTTCCTACAGCACCGCCTTTGGCGCCCATACGGGGATCGGCACCCTACCGATAACCCTCTACGGGACAGAGGAACAAAAAAAGAAATACGTCCCCAAACTGGCCAGCGGCGAATGGTTTGGCGCCTACTGCCTCACCGAACCCGGTGCCGGTTCGGACGCGAACTCCGGGACGACAAAAGCCGTTTTGTCGGAAGACGGGAAGCACTACCTGATCAGCGGGCAGAAGATGTGGATCTCCAATGCGGGATTCTGCAACCTGTTCATCGTTTTCGCAAGGATCGAAGACGACAAATACATCACCGGGTTTATTGTGGAAAATGATCCGGAAAATGGCATCTCCCTCGGGGAAGAAGAGAAAAAGCTCGGGATCCACTCCTCCTCTACCCGGCAGGTCTTCTTCAACGAAACCAAAGTGCCGGTGGAAAACATGCTCTCTGAACGGGGCAATGGGTTTAAAATTGCCATGAATGCCCTGAACGTGGGGCGGATCAAGCTGGCGGCTGCCTGCCTGGAGGCCCAGCGCCGCGTGACGGACGAAGCCGTGCGCTATGCCAAGGAACGCAAGCAGTTCAAAACCGCCATTATCAATTTCGGGGCGATTAAGTCCAAGATTGCCACCATGGCGACGAACGCCTATGTGGGCGAAGCGGCCTGCTACCGGGCAGCCAAGAACATCGAAGACCGGATTGCCCTCCGGGTGGCTGCCGGCAATTCCCACGCCGAAGCCGAGCTCAAGGGGGTAGAGGAATACGCCAGCGAATGCTCCATCCTGAAGGTGGCCGTGTCGGAAGACGTCCAGGAGACCACCGACGAAGGTATCCAGGTTTTCGGGGGCATGGGCTTTAGCGCGGACACCCCCATGGAGTCTGCCTGGCGGGATGCCCGGATTTCCCGGATCTACGAAGGGACAAACGAAATCAACCGGATGCTGGCGGTGGGCATGCTGGTGAAAAAGGCGATGAAGGGCCATGTGGACCTGCTCGGACCGGCAACCGCGGTCGGGGAGGAACTCCTGGGAATTCCCTCCTTTGAATCCCCGGATTACAGCGAGTTGTTCGCTGAGGAGAAGGACCTGATCGCCCGGCTTAAAAAGGTGTTCCTGATGATCGCCGGGAAAGCGGTGCAGACCTTTGGCACGGAACTCGAAGAGCACCAGCAGGTGCTCATGGCAGCTGCGGATATCCTGATCCAGGTCTATATGGCCGAATCCGCTGTTCTCAGGGCAGAAAAGAACGCCATGCGGGAAGGGGAAACCGCCCAGGCCGCACAGATTGCCATGGCGCGGCTGAACCTGTACGACGCCGTTGACATCGTGATCCGGCGCGGGAAGGAAGCCATCGTCTCCTTTACCGAAGGGGATGAGCAGC
>CAXQQM010000101.1:0-5243 GCA_964226055.1 Robiginitalea sp.
CGCATCCGCCAACTCGGTGGCCGAACTGGTTTTTGCCCACCTGTTGGGCGGGACGCGGTTTTTGCATGAGTCCAACCGACATATGCCCCTGGAGGGCGACCAGCAATTCCGGGCCCTGAAAAAGGCCTATGCTGCCGGGCGGGAAGTTCGCGGGAAGACCCTGGGGATTATCGGGTTCGGGGGTATCGGTGAAGCCGTTGCCCGGATCGGCCTGGGATTGGGAATGGAGGTCTGTTTCCACGATTCCCACCGGGACCGGGCCGTTATGACCCTGGAATTTGCCGGCGGGCAACAATACGATCTGGAAATCCAGGGGTACGCCCTGGACGAGCTGCTATCCCGCTCGGATTTTGTGACCCTGCATATCCCGGCCCAGGACCGGCCGGTCATCGGGTCCCGGGAACTCGGACTGATGCCGCGGGGTGCGGGCCTGATCAATACCTCCCGAGGGGGCGTGGTGGACGAGGAAGCCCTCCTGGCGGCGCTGGATTCCGGCCATCTGCGCTTTGCCGGCCTCGATGTATTTGCGGAGGAGCCGCAACCGGGGGTACGTCTGCTGATGAACCCGGACCTGTCGCTGAGCCCCCATATCGGTGGTTCGACACAGGAGGCCCAGGAACGGATCGGGCTGGAACTGGCAGGCCAGGTAGTGGAATTACTCAAAAAAGGAAATTGATGGCCCCGTGTGGCCCCATCTTTGTCGTATATTGCCTTTCCCTTTAAAACACGAAGCATATGTCCGGAGTATTGGAATTACTGAACAGCCCGATGGGCAAACAACTGATTGAAGGGGTTTCCCGGGATACCGGTGAACCCGAAGACCAAACGGCTGATGTACTGAGCATGGCCATGCCCTTGTTGATGGGGGCCATGAAAAAAAACGTTTCGACCCCGGACGGGGCACAGGGCCTGATGAACGCGCTCTCTTCAAAACATTCCGGCGGTATCCTGGACGACCTGGGCGGGCTGTTTGGCGGGGGTGTTGACACCGGCGTCAAGCAAGACGGCGCAGGGATCCTGGGACATATCCTCGGGAGCAAACAGCCAGCTGTGGAAAGTGCCCTGAGCCAGAAATCCGGGATGGACGCCTCCTCGGTTGCCAATATCCTGCAGATTGCGGCACCTATCCTGATGGGGTTCCTGGGACGGCAGCGTGCCCAAAACAAAGTATCCGATGCCAATGGCCTCAATACGCTCCTGGGCAGCATGCTGGGGGGCCAACCCCACCGGAACCAGAGTTTGATCGAAAGCCTGATCGACGCCGACGGGGACGGCAGTGTGCTGGACGATGTCGCTGACATGGTCCTGGGAAGCAAACAAAACAAAAAAGGCGGGCTGGGAGGCTTGCTGGGCGGGCTGTTTGGCAAATAACCCCCATTTGGCATACCCGCACTGTTTAGCGAATTTTTAACGAAACCACCGGAAATCCTCCGGTGGTTTTTCTTATTTTAAGGGAAAGAATCGCTATGAAATATTTAATCTCCACTACCCTGCTGGCCGCCCTGGCCGTGCTGCTTGCCGCGTGTTCCGGCCAGCAAGGCATCGCCATGAGCGAACAGGAAAAAGAAGTGCTCAACCGCCAGGGGCCCGACAGTGTACGGATTGCCGATGCGGAAACCGAATACGAGATCATCATCATCGACCCGGGATTCTACAATTGGCTGGTGAGCATTGCCAAGCCCGAAGGCTATTATTCCCAGACATTCCTGGAGAACCGCAACCATATCTACGTCACCAACTGGAACCAGCGGGCACTGCAGCCGGCCCAGTACGGCGGGGGCGACCTATACGCCCTCCCGATTGATTACGACCCGCAGATCGACTACGGGTATGAGGTGAATTACAAACTCTACAATTACTTCATTTATTTCCAGCGGAGATACAACCAGCGCCTCGGCCCCTGGGTACCGCGTATCTGACCGTGATTCAGAAAAAGTCCGGCCCTGCATAACGGGATTCCCGGCGCCGGGGGCATCCCGGGCACATTCAATCGAATGCTTATCTTTGCCGCCAGTTCAGATGAAAATGAAGAAACTTAAAGAGCGCTGGGGAATTACCTCGAATTTTCAATTAGTCGTCATCCTGGTCGTTTTTGCCATTACCGGGTCCGCATCTGTTTGGGTAGCCAAGCCTTTCTTGAACTGGATCGGGCTGGATGCGCTCCGCGAAGGTTCGGGCGGCTGGAGGCCCATTCTCTACTGGACGCTGCGACTCCTGCTTATTTTCCCCTTTTACCAGGTCCTCTTGGTCACCTTTGGCTGGATCTTCGGCCAGTTCCGGTTTTTCTGGAATTTCGAAAAGAAGATGTTGCAGCGCATGGGGCTGGGTTTTCTCCTTCCCTGAATTAAGTTTTTTTTAACTTCTCGAGGCCGGGCAATTCGTTTATTTTGCAGGGAAGTTGCATTTGTATGATCCGATTGCTCTTTTCCTGGTTTCTTTTTATATGCTTTTTGCTCCCTTCGGTAGCCAAACTGGCGCATATTTGGAATGGGCATGTCCAAATTGAATGTAACGAGAACATACCCAATCACATCCACCAGGTCGAATTCGATTGCGAATTCCAGAAATACCACATAGTGACTCCTCTCGTGGCTTCACTATTTCATTGGGAGCCCGTTGAGGTTGTCGAATCTCATCGTCCTACGGCATTAACCACCCAAAGAGTTGCCGCCGATTTTCCCCGGTTTTTTTCGTTACGGGCGCCTCCTGCTTAATCCGGCTCCTGCGGACACGGCAACACGTTCGATGTCCTTTTCTATTTCGTAACGATACTAAACCGCATACCCATGAAAAATTTAATTGCCATAGGATGCCTGTTGTTTGCAGGCATGCTACAGGCTCAGTACCAATTGGAGGGCCGGATTCTTGACGCTTCGGACGACACCCCTCTAGAACACTCTACCGTCTACTTCCCCCAACTCGAGAATGGCGTTGTAACCGATGCCAATGGATTTTTTCAAATCCGCCAACTCCCCGAAGGCACCTACAAGCTGGTGGTATCCATGATCGGTTATGCCTCATATACCCGCAGCATAACCCTGGGGGAGGCCAGCCCATCACTGACCATCAAACTGCAACCCAGTGCTATCGAAATGGAGGAGGTAATCGTGTCCACTCCGTTCCACAAATTACAAAGGGAAAATGTCATGAAAGTTGAACAGGCACCCATGGCGGAAATCCGCAAAAACGGAGCCCCAACCCTTGCCGAAGGACTCCGGCAAATCGCAGGAGTAGAATCTGTGACAACCGGTGCCGGGATCGGTAAGCCCGTGATTCGGGGCCTGAGTTCCAACCGGGTCCTCGTATATACCCAGGGAATCCGTATGGAGAATCAGCAATTTGGGAGTGAGCACGGGCTCGGGATCAGTGATGCCGGGATTGAAAGTGTGGAAGTGATCAAAGGACCCGCGTCACTTCTTTATGGATCCGATGCGCTTGGAGGCGTGCTCTACCTGAATCCGGAGCGTTTTGCACAGGCGGGCAGCACCAAGGCAGATGCCACCGTTCAGTACCTTGGGAATACCTCGGGAATTGCAGCAAATGCGGGAGCCGGCGTCTCCGGGGAACAATGGAAATTCCTGGCCCGACTTGCCCGTGCTTCGCATGCCGATTACCAGGATGGGGAAGGTACCCGGGTTACCAATTCGCGGTTCAGCGAATGGGACCTCAAGACGGGTGTCGGATTTACATCCGGCCGGTTTAAAAACGACCTGCGATACAACTACAACCGCTCCGAGCCCGGAATTCCCGAAGAAATCGGAGTCCAGGGCACCGACCGGGATCCTTTGCTGCCCTATCAGGAAATTGAATCCCACATCCTCAGCAATACCACAGAACTCTTTATGAAAAATTCCAGCTTCAAGGTAATCCTGGGTTACGTGGGGAATTCCCGGTTGGAATTTGAAGACCATGAGGAGCATGCAGGGGAAGAAGACGGGGAGGAACACGCCGAAGAAGAACACGGAGAAGAAGGCCCAGCCCTGGATATGCAACTCAACACCCTGAATTACAATCTGCAGTACCAGTTTAGTTCTGAGGGTGATCGCTGGCAAACCGTAGTTGGCGTGCAGGGAATGTGGCAGGATAATTCCAATGCGGGGGAAGAGGTCCTGATTCCGGATGCGCGTACCGTGGACGTAGGGCTAATGGCCACCTCCCATATCCATTTTACAAAGAGTGACCTGCAACTCGGACTTCGGTACGACAGGCGGCAAATCGACAGTGACGCCTTTGGCACGATGGGTGAAAGTGAATATATCGCTCCGCTGGATCGCTCTTTCAACAGTTTCAATGCGGCTGCGGGCTACCGTGTGGATTTTGTCCCCGGGCTGATCGGCCGACTAAACCTCGCCTCAGGGTTCCGGGCGCCGAACCTTTCCGAACTGGGATCCAACGGAACCCACTCCGGTGCCAACCGATTTGAAATCGGAAATCCCGACCTCGAAAACGAACGCAATGTGCAGGTAGACCTGTCCCTGGAATACAAAGGTGAACATTTTGAATTGGGGGTCAACGGGTTTCACAACCAGATACGGGATTATATTTTTATTGCCCCGACTGGGAATGTCGTGGACGGGGACCCTGAATACCAGTATGAGCAACAGGACGCTACCCTATACGGGGGCGAAGCGGTGCTGCACCTGCACCCGCACCCGTTGGATTGGCTCCACCTGCAAAGCAACCTGGCTGTGGTTGTGGGGGAACTCGATTCCGGAACGCCATTACCACTTATCCCGCCGGTGAATTGGCGAAATACGCTTCGGGTGGAATGGGATAAAATTGGAAAAACCGTGACGGACTTTTACAGTTTTCTTGGGCTGGAGAGTTATTTCAGGCAAGGCCAGCCCGGGGATTTTGAGACAGAAACCCCGGCTTACAACCTATTGCACGCAGGCTTCGGAGCCCGAGTTCCCCTTTTCGGAAATCCGATAGAGATACGGGTAGCCGCAAATAACTTGCTGGACACCACTTTTGTTTCCCATCTCTCACGCCTCAAGGCGGATGGGATAAACAACATGGGGAGAAATATAAGCGTGGGAATGACAATGATGTTCTGAATTCGCATTAATATCCATCCTCGCGATGGTAAAAGATTAGATAAACGCCCGGGGAGTCCCGGGCGTGTTTATTTTTTCCCCGTCCGGATCCCAAAGGTATAAACCCACAAAAGCGTGAAGGTCGGGACAAAATCCGTGCCCGGAAGTAATTACTCGGCCAAGGCGACCAAACCGGCGGCCCGTCCG
>CAXQQM010000102.1:0-8459 GCA_964226055.1 Robiginitalea sp.
CAAAATGGTCCCAGGTAGGGGAGGTGGTGTCCCTCCAATAGATCTTATAAGCGGTTGCCCCGGGCACGGCGTCCCATTGCAACCGGGCGGCGGGTTCCACGATGCCCCCGATCCGGACATTTTCGGGCGCCGGAGGGGCCCAGCCCAGGGAAGCCAGGGAAATGGCGTTTACGGCCGTGAGTTTGGCAGCATATTGAAAATCCACATATTCCAGGAGATCCCCGTAGAGGATGTCTCCTTCCAGGCGGATGTCCTGGTGTTGCTGGGTGTAATTTTCATGGGCCTCCATGATGCGAATCCCCGCATACCCCGCATCGTTGAAGGGGCGGTGGTGTCCCCCGCGGCCGAATCGGTCGAGCCGGTAGATCATCATCGGGTTCATTTCCGGCATGTACGTCTCGGTGGTTTTGTGGACATACCGGGCCAGTTGCCGGGAAATCCCGTCTACCTCCCCGCCGTAGAACCGCCTTGCCCGGCGCTCCCGTTCGGTTTCCGTGGGGGGAACGGGTTCTGAAAAAATGCGGAAATCCCGGTTGCTGACCACGCCGTCCACCCCGGTGGTATTCCCGATCATGTCGTTGTTCAGGATGCCGATGATTTCCCATTCATTGTTCTTGGCGTACTCCGCCATTCCCCGGCCCCCGAACAGTCCCTGTTCCTCCCCGGACAGCCCGGTAAATACAACGCTGTTCCGGAACTTGTACCGGCTCAAAACCCGGGCCGCCTCCAGAACACCGGCCATGCCACTGGCATTGTCGTTGGCGCCAGGGGAATCCGAGGTAAAGTCCGTAGGGTCGCTGACCCGGGAATCGATGTCGCCGCTCATGATCACATACCGGCCGGGGTTTTCGGTACCCCGCAATACTGCTACCACATTGACGACCCATACATCCCGGATAATCCGGTTGTTTTCCCCCTCGGGCACCAGGTTCCGCTGGTAAAACACTTCCAGGCAACCCCCGCAGTCTGCGGATATTTTTTCGAACTCCTTCTTGATCCACCGGCGGGCGGCGCCGATACCCCGCGTATCGGAAACGGTATCGCTGAGCGTATGCCGGGTGCCAAAGCCTGCCAGGGTGGCGATGTCCGATTCGATACGGTCAGCCGAAACCGCCTGGATAATGTCGTAGAGCCGCGGGTCGGCCTGGGACTGGAGGGAAATCGTTGCAAAAATGAATAGGGGGAGTAATAATTGTCTCATATATCGATGTCTTTGAATTTGCGTTTAAACCATTGGGCGTGCCAGAAACACAAGGGGCCGAGCAGGGCATAAATAAACCCGGGCAGGCCGATTTGCACCCCCACCTGCAAGGATGCAAGGACCATGGAAAGGATCCCTATAACTACATAGATAGTAAAATGACGGGCATAAAACAGGCTGATAAACGAGGGCTCCATGGCGCGCAATTTTTTGAACGACCGAAAGTACATGGCTGCGAAGCACAAAAAAATAAGGGCAAAACCCAGGCTGTACATGCGGAACAGGTTGGAAAGCCCTTCCATGGTAATCCGTTCCTGGCCCATAAAGGAATTCACCAGGGATTTCAGGGGGAAAACATAGTAGAGGATCACAAACAACAATACCGTATTGACCGCGATGATCCAGTTATCGACATATCCGGACCTCCGGAAGTAGTTGTAATGGACCCACCAAAAGGCGACCAGCACAAAAAAACTGGCCGCAAAGGCCAGGAAACTGGTGCCCTGTGACTCGAGTACCCGGAAGTCTCCGTCCCATTCAAAGCCGACGACCAGCAGGGTGGCGGCAAAGGCTAAAACCCCGTCACTGAAGGCTTCAAGGCGGTTGGTATTGTGTTGGAATTTCACCTGTTGAAAGTAGTTAATTCACCACGGATTTACAACTATTCCGGATGGGCGGCGAAGGCCACATGCCGATCGTCCGGGCTCACAGCCAGGCGGGTTATCGTGCCCACGGCTGCATCGTCGGATTCCCAGAGCGTTTGCCACCCGGCCCCCGGGCCGGGTTGGAGGCGGAGGATCCGGTTGCCGCTCCCGCAAATCAGGCTGCCGTCCGGGAGCCAGCAATAGTCCTGTACCCCGTCCGGCAGCGGGGCAATCTCCCCGGTTGCCCCCGACAGGGGGTCCATCCATTTTATCCCTTGCAGGTCTGCCATCTCGGTAGTGTAACTGATACGCTGGGTATCGGGGATTTTGTGCAACGACCGGCCCACGCCTTTTTGGTAGGTGTATCGGGAATTATCGGGCAGGGAGGCAACTACTAGGTCCATCCGGTCTTCCACCAATACCGTGCAAACCAGCAGGTCGGGCCCGAACCATGCGTGGTAGCCGACCTTGAGGCCTTCCAGCAACATCTCCGTTTCGCCGGCCCCCATGGGGTAGGCGTAGAGGCGTTGCAGGCCGCTGGTGTCCAGCCGGATGGCGGAAACCGCCGCGCGCCCGGGGATTTTCAGGGGCGAATATTCCCCTCCCCCCGGGGTATCGGATACCCATTGGCGGGTGGCCTGCTGCAGGTCGTAACTGGCGATGTCGGTTTGTCCTTCCCGGGTGCCGGAATACAGGAGCAACCCCGCGGAATAAAATGCGGGTTGGTTGTCGTACCCCGGGTTTTGGGAGATGTTCCTGGCCGTACCCAGCGTCCAGCCCGCCTCGCCCCTGGACAGCGGGGCCAGGAAGATTTCGGACTCCCCCTGGGGTAGGGCCTGGGTGCCAGCCAAAACCAGGGAGGCTGTCAGCAGCATTGCAGGTATTATTTTCATTGCAGGTGGTATAAAAGTTGGCCCGGTTTCAGATGTCCGCAAACCGACCGAGCAATTGACGGACGGCCCCGGGACCGTCCAGGTAATAGCGCGCCTGGGTCTTCATCCGGCCCACCTTAACCGTTACGGCCTCTTTGGGTAATTCCTGGAACATGAATTCGTCCGTCCAGTCGTCCCCGATGGCAAAAATAAAATCGTAATCCTTCCGGGCGATCATCCGCATGGCGGCCCGGCCCTTGTTCACGTTGCTGCTCTTGATCTCCACCACCTTATTCCCGTTCATCACGCTCAGGTCATCATTGGCGATCAGGGAGGTGAGCACCGTATTGAGTTCCATGGTTCGCTTTTGGCCAAAATCCGGGTCCGTATTCCGGTAATGCCAGGCCAGGGAGTAGTTCTTATCCTCGATAAAGGAACCGGGGGTCCGGTCTACAAACGACTCGAGAACCGGGCGGATCTTGCCCATCCAGTCGTTCTTGACATTTTCCAGCATACTGAAGGGTTTACCGCCCTCACTGATCCACACCCCGTGCTCCACGATCATCGCGTACTCCTTGTCCTGGAACCAACGCGTAAAAGTGTCCTTATCCCGGCCGCTGATCAGGAAGACATCCGTCCGGCCCTGGGCATTCAGGCGGTCCAGCAGGTCCATGAGTGCCTCATCGGGTTTGGCGTCCTGGGGGTCGTTCGTAAACCCGGCCAGCGTACCGTCGTAATCCAGGAACAGGATACGGCTCCGGGCGTCCCGGTATTTTTCCAACAGCGTGTTGGTGAGGTCCACCGAAAGCCTCCGGGCCACCATGGAATAGTCCTGCTGTTTTTGTGTCAGCAGGGCCTCCATAAAGTCATTCGCCCACTTTTCCACGTTGTAGCGCTCCAGCCGTTTCTGCATGGCGGCATTGCGGCGCTTTTGCTCCTCCTCGGGCATGTTGAGGGCCTGGTGGAGCGATTCGGCAATTTGTTCGAAGTTGTTCGGGTTGATGAGCAGCGCCTCGTTCATTTCGTTGGCGGATCCTGCCATCTCGCTGAGGATCAGCACCCCGGTCTGGTCGGTTCGCGTGGCGATGTATTCCTTGGCCACCAGGTTCATGCCGTCGCGGATCGGGGTGAGCCAGGCGATATCGCAGGAAGTATACAGGTCGATCAGGTTATCGAAGGGCAGGGAGCGGTAGAAATACCAGATGGGTGTCCAGCTGACGGTGGATAACTCCCCGTTGATGCGCCCGACCAATTCGTCGATCTCCCTTTTAAGCCGCTGGTACTGGGGCACCTTGGACCGGGAAGGTACGGCCAGGATGATCAGGCGCACCTTTTCCTTGTATTCCGGGTATTTTTCGAGGAAATACTCAAATGCCTTGATGCGCCTCGCAATCCCTTTGGTATAGTCCAGACGGTCGATGGAAAGGAAAAATTTCGCGTCCGGGGTGGAGGCCTTGTGCGTATCCAGCCTGTTCTGGAGGTCCGAGATTTCCCCGGGTTTCATGTCCCGGTGCCGGGCGGCGGCTTCGTTGAATTTTTTATAGTCGATCCCCATCGGGAAGGAATCTACTTTCACCACCCGGTCTTCCAGGTGGATTTCGTTAAAGGACACCTCGAGGCCCAGCAGGCGCCGGACGGAACTCAGGAAATGCCGTTCGTAGTCGTAGGTGTGGAAGCCGATCAGGTCGGAACCCAGCAGGCCCCGAAGAACTTCCCTCCTCCAGGGCATGGTCCGGAAGATTTCATAGGAGGGGAAGGGGATATGGAGGAAAAAACCGATAGAGAGATTGGGCCGTTTTTCCCGAACCATCTGGGGCACGAGCATGAGCTGGTAGTCGTGTACCCAGACCACGTCGTCGTCAGAAGCCGCTGCTGCGATGGCATCCGCGAATTTCCTGTTCACTGCCTCATAGACCGTCCAGTTCGACAATTCGAATTCGGAATATTCCATGAAATAGTGGAAAAGCGGCCAGATGGTCCGGTTGCTGAAGCCGTAATAAAAGCCATCCACTTCGGACTTGCTGAGGTCTACCCGGGAACAGCCGTGCCGGGCCAGGGCTTTGTCGATATCGGCATCCAGGGAATCGGGGATCTCTTCCAGGGTCAGCCCGCTCCACCCAATCCACAGGCTTTCCCCGTCGCTGTGGACCGATTTCATCCCTGTTGCCAGGCCGCCCACACTGGGTGTCGCTTCAATGGAGCCCTCCCGGATTTGCAGTTGAACGGGTAATCGGTTAGAAATTATAATGGTTTTGGACATATTTTACGGATTTTATCCTTTTTCGGTCGCTGTTTGTCTAAATTTCGTCAAATTGCATCGCTTAACCAATAAATTGGGGACTTTTAAAGAATCCGACACAAATGGATAACCTGGATTACGGAATTATCGGAAATTGCCGTTCGGCGGCACTGGTTTCGAAAAACGGCTCCCTGGACTGGTGCTGCCTGCCGGAATTCGATTCCTCCTCCGTCTTTGCCAAAATCCTGGATAAAAACAAAGGGGGGAGTTTCTCGATCCACGCAGGACCTGAGTACGAGGTCTCCCAACGGTACAAAAAGGATACCGCCCTCTTGATTACCCGGTTTACCGACGGGGTCAATATCTTTGAAGTCCGCGATTTTATGCCGCGGTATCAGAAAGAAAATAGCACCTATCACGCGCCGCCGGAAATAATCCGCTACATCCGGTATATCAAGGGCCGCCCGGTCTTCTCCGTTTCATACGACCCGAAACTCGAATACGGGTTGGGCCTGACCGAGACCTTTATCAAAAAGAGTTTTATCGCCAGCGTAAACAAAGGGGAGAAATACGATACGGTTTTCCTCTATACCTCCTTCAATAAAAACGCGGTCATCGAAGGGCGTCCCCTGGAACTGAAAAAGGATGGGTTTTTCCTCCTGTCCTATAACGAAAAACTGGTCAAACCCACTACCAAACGCATGTACCTGGAACAGGAGCGCACCAAGGTATACTGGTTAAACTGGAGCAACCAGACCCCGCTCTACCGGGAATACAACGACCAGATCCAGCGATCGGCAGTGACGTTGAAACTCCTGAGCTATGAACGCTCCGGGGCTATCCTGGCCGCGGCCACAACCTCCCTGCCCGAGACCATCGGGGAGACGCGTAACTGGGACTACCGCTTCTGCTGGATCCGGGATGCCTCCATGGTGGTGAAGGTGGTGAGCGAACTGGGTCACAAAAATGTCGCTCGGCGGTATCTGCGTTTTATCGTCGACCTGATTCCGGACAAGGACGAGAAGCTCCAGATCATGTACGGGATCAACAAGGAGAAACGCCTCACAGAGATTACCCTGGACCACCTGGACGGGTATGAAGGCTCCCGGCCGGTCCGTGTGGGCAATGCCGCCTACAAACAACGGCAGAACGATATCTACGGCATCCTCATGGACGTGATCTACGCCCAGCTGGTCCGATTCAAGAACGACCTGGAGAACGGGGAGGAGCTCTGGACGCTCACCAAAGGCATTGTCTGGATCGTTCAAAAACACTGGAAGGAACCCGACAAGGGCATTTGGGAATTCCGGACAGAAGACCGGCACTTTACCTTTTCCAAGGTACTCTGCTGGGTGGCGATCGACCGGGCGATCAAGATTGCCCGGATCTTCCGCAAACAGCGGAAAATTGAGCGGTGGATGGCCCTGGAACAAGAGATTAAGAGCGATATCCATGCAAATGCCTGGAACGAGGAGGTGCAGGCCTTTACCCAATCCTACGGATCGTATCACATGGATGCATCCGTCCTGCTAATGGAGAGTTACGGCTTTATCCATGCCCGCGACCCGAAATTCATCAGCACGGTGAAGGCCGTCGAAACCCACCTGAGCCACGAAGGCCTCCTGTACCGGTACCGGAACGAAGACGATTTCGGGCTGCCTTCGTCTTCCTTTACCATTTGTACGTTCTGGTTTATCAACAGCCTGTTTAAAATCGGGGAGGAACAGCGGGCCCGGGAGCTCTTTGACCAGTTGCTTTCCTACAGCAACCACCTGGGGCTCTTCAGCGAAGACATCGATTTTAAATCCAAACGGCTGCTGGGGAATTTTCCCCAGGCGTACTCCCACCTGGCCCTGATAGAATGCGCCATTAATTTTTCCCGCAAGGATTCCGTGGAACGGGTCCTGGAGACGATGCAGAGCTAGTCATTCCCGTATTTTTCGCAGGTTTCCAGCAACTCTTGGAGATGTTCCCGGGTCGTAAACGGGTTCATCAGGCTTGTACGCAGAAAAGTCAACCTGTTCAACCCTGTCTGGACGATGTAGAACCTGCCATCCTCAAGGATTTTCCTCCGGATCCGGGTATTCAGTGCGTTGCAGTCCTCCCTGCCGGACCCCGGGGGCACCCATCGAAAACAGACGATATTTGATTGGGGGGGCACGGCGAGTTCCCAACCCGGGCGCTCGCGGATCATCCCGGCAAATTCCCGGGCCAGATCGTATTGCCGGTCCAGGTAGGCGGGGAATACGGACTCCCCGTAGTGGCTGATTACCGCATGCCAGCAAAACGCGCTGGTGAGCTTGGTGCATTCGAAGGTGCGCTTGGCGAGGTTGTACCAGTCTTCCTCCCGGCTCTCGGAGAGCAGGTAGTCGGCCTCCTGGCTGAACGTGGCGTAGGATACGCTGCCTTCGCGGAAGAGCAGGGCGGTGGTCAGTACCGGCAGGCCCAGCATTTTGTGGCCGTCGATGACCAGGGAATCCGCCCGGTGGACACCGCGAACCAACCCCCTGTACTTTTCGGAAAGTATGGCAGAACCTCCGTGGGCCCCGTCGATGTGGAGCCAAAGATCCCGGGAATTACAAAAGTCGGCCAGTTCGTCAATCGGGTCGTAGCTGCCCGTGGCAGTTGACGGGGCGCTGCCAACCAGGGCGATGGGTTCCAGCCCGTCATCGAGCGCCTTTTGGTACAGCCGGTGCAGCTCGTCCGTCCGCATGCGGTAGCCTTCATCTACAGGGACCCGGATCACCCCCTGACGCCCCATGCCCATGATGCGGGCCGCACGATCTATGCAGTAATGTGCGGCCTCCCCAACCAGGATGGCATGGCGCCCCGAGTACCCGTCGTTCCATACATCGTCCCGGCCCCTTGCGCGACGGGCGGCCAGCAAGGCAGTGAGGTTGGCCAGGGTACCGCCGGAGGTGAGGAATCCGCGCGCATCCGGGCCAAACCCGGCCCGTTCGCAGAGCCAGTCGGTGACCAGGCGCTCCATTGCTGTCGGGGCCATGCCCATCTCGTAAACCGCCATGCCATTGTTCAGGAATTCCCCCAGGAGTGCCGCGAGTGAGGCCAGGGGCAGGGGAGGGGCTACCTGATGCCCCATATAGCGCGGGTGGTGCACCTGGGTTGTATGTCGTAAAACCTCCTCCGTCCAGGCTGCGAAACTGATGTTTTCCGGCATTGATTTCCAAAATGCCAGTTCGTCCGCGGCATCGCGATAGTCCAGCACCTTTCCCCGGCCGTTTTGCATGCCGTGCAAATGCCCAGCCAGCGTATCGACCAGGGATTTTCCGAGTTCCCTGAATGCCTCCGGGTCGTATGCCCGTTCCAAAAGCGACTTCGCCATGGGCTAAATGTAGTTTGGCGGACGCACATGGCAAAACAAAAGGGAACAGGGAAGCAGAAAAAAACCGCCTCCCTTGCGGAAGGCGGCTTCACCTCTGTCTCAAAAGGTGCTACTTGAATTAGTCAAAGGTATACCCGCCTGCCTCCGCCACTTTGTCTGC
>CAXQQM010000103.1:0-6080 GCA_964226055.1 Robiginitalea sp.
TCTTTGCCCCAAACAATAAAAAAAATTGAAAATGAAGAAGCTAGTTTATCTGCTGGTGGGCCTGTTGGTGCTCTCCTGCAGCAAGGATGACGATGCCAACCCCGGCCCGGGGCCTGAGCCGACCGGCGATACGAATGTCCAGGATTTTATGTGGCAGGCCATGAACCTGTGGTATTTCTGGCAGGGAGACGTGGCTGACCTGGCGGACGATCGTTTCAGCACAGACGAACAGTACAACGAATTCCTCGATTCCGAGGATAGCCCAACCGCTTTTTTTGAAAACCGACTGCGTTTTGTGGAAGACCGTTTCAGTTTTTACAGCGACGATTACACGGAGCTCACCCAGAAGCTGGCAGGGATTTCCCGCAGCAACGGGCTGGAGTTCGGGTTGATTTACGACGACGCAAACGGAAACAGCCAGCTGGACGATACGGATCCGATTTTCGGGGTCGTCCGCTATGTGGTCAATGGTTCAAATGCCGCCACGGCGGATATCGGACGGGGTGAGATCTTTGTGGGAGTAGACGGGACGATGCTCAATGGGGGCAACTACTCCGACCTCCTGTTCGGGGAAAACGCCACCTACACGCTGATGATGGCCGACTACAACGGCGGGGACCCGGTTCCCAACGGCAAGGAAGTGGCCCTGACCAAAGAGGAGGGACTCGCCGAGAACCCGGTGTATATTGTAAAATCCTTCGAGATCGGGGCCGATAAAATCGGGTACCTGATGTACAACGGCTTTACCAACGAATACGACGAAGACCTGAACGATGCCTTCGGGAGCCTGGTGGCCGACGGGGTAACGGACCTGGTCCTCGATTTGCGGTATAACAGCGGGGGGTCGGTCAATTCTTCCCGCCTGCTGTCCAGCATGATCTACGGCAGGAACACAAACGATTTATACCTCAGGCAACGCTGGAATGATAAAATCCAGGAAGCCTTTACCCGGGACGACCCGAATGCACTGGACGATTATTTCGCTACCCAGACCGGGGCGGGCACACCCATCAATACTCTGAACCTCCAACGGGTCTATATACTGACTACCGGCAGCACCGCTTCGGCCAGCGAGCTGGTGATCAACGGCCTGAATCCCTATATCGAGGTCATCCAGATCGGCACCACCACCACCGGTAAAAACGAATTCTCGCTGACGATGGTGGACGACCCGGGCCGGCCAGGGGCGCCGTTTATCTACAGCTCCAGCCGGGAAAACCAGATCGATACGGAAAACAGCTGGGCCATCCAGCCCCTGGTGGGACGGAATGAGAACGCCGTCGGGTTCTCCGACTATACCGCAGGTTTTGCCCCGGACATCGAACTACGGGAAGACCTCGGGAACATGGGCATCCTCGGGGATGACAATGAACCCCTTCTGGCCCGCGCCATTCAGGAAATTACCGGCGTTTCGGCTAAAAGGAGCTGGCAGCCTGAGCGTCCCATTGAGGCCTTTACCCACAACGGCATGTTCACCCCAATGCGGAACAACATGGTCCTGGACAAGGATATTGAGCTGCCGCCGAGCCTGCTGGAGCGCATGCCGCAGCAATAAGCACCGCTGCCGGGGCAGGCTGGAAGGCCGCGTGCAATATTCCTTTTTAAACGAGCAATCAAAAACGCCCCCGTTCGGGGGCGTTTTCGTTACCGGCGGCTCCGGGCTGCTCTCACCCATTCTTGGCCGCTCTGAGCCGCTCCGGGTCGTTCCGGGCCACTCTGGTCCATTCCGACACACTCTGGTCCATTCCGGGCCCTAATCCAATTGCAGGGCCCAGCCCAGGAGTATCGTACGGCCCGGGGTCTGGTAGCCAATTACCTCCGTAAAATCCGTATTAAACAGGTTGTCCGCCCGCAGGTAGGCATCCAGTTTACCCTCGATAATATTATACCCAACTTTCCCGCCTACCAGGGAAAAGGCCTCCAGTTCCCGGTCGGTAAACGTGCTGAAATCCGTATCGGTCCGCGTACCGGTGTACCGGTAATACAGGGAGCCTGTCAATCGGCTGGACAACCGGCCTTCCACACGCAACTGGGCTTTATGGGCCGGAATCCGGATGGCGGAATCCCCCTGACGGTCTGTATAGGTATAGCCAGCCTGCACCTGCCAGCCATCCGCCGCAAACCAGGTGGCCTCGATTTCCGCCCCGTTTACCTCCACGGGCTCTTCGCTGTTCCGGTATTGCATCCCGGTCCCGTCGTAGATAACCGCCTGGTCCTCTTCCCGGTCAAAGTACAGGACGGACAGTCGCAGCCTATTCCCGTACTGCCATGCCAGGCCCGCTTCCAGGGTCCGGTCGGTCTCGGGTTCCAGTTCCGGGTTGGCCCCGAAGGTGCCGTAGAGCTGGCTCAATGTAGGGGTGATATAGGCCGTTGACCAGGTGGCCAGCGCCTTGAAAGTGTGTTGTCCCAGGGTACGAGCATAGGACGGGTTCAACTGGTAAACCCACTGGGAGCCGTACTCCGAATGGAAATTGACCCGGGAACCGGCGTTCAGGTTCCAGCCGGAAGCCGATGCCCATACCAGGTTTACGAACGGATCGATAAAACGAAAGGAATCCACCTCTTCGGTCCCCGCCCGGTCCTCGGACACCATGACCCCTCCCAACACGGATAAGCTGTGGCTCAGGCGATGTTTGTACAGGACTTCCCCGAACCAATTGCTCCCCTGGAAGCTCGTGGGGAAATCGCTGCGGTTGTCCGATTCGAACTCGGAATAGCCCACATGGGCCTCCAGCGTTCCTTTTGAAAATTCCCTGCTAGCATTCAGGGCAACCCGGGTTTGCTCAGAGAGGAACAGGAAAGGGGCATCTGCCCCGTTAAAGGCGTCATCATAAGCCGTGCGCAATTGCGTCCGGTTTGCCGTGAGTTGCAACCGGGTATGGTCCCAGGGGCGATACCCCATCCGGG
This sequence comes from Robiginitalea sp., assembly GCA_964226055.1. GTDB lineage: Bacteria > Bacteroidota > Bacteroidia > Flavobacteriales > Flavobacteriaceae > Robiginitalea. The sequence continues at coordinate 2,908 of CAXQQM010000103.1, forward strand.
CACTCAGTGAAAGGTTTCTGTAGGGGTCCTTTTCGGTCCCGGAACGGAGGGAGGACAGGCCCGTAGCCCGGGCGTGGGTAATCCCCGCCTGGTAGTCGAGCCGTCCGGAGGTCCCGCCCAGGCGGGCATATTGTTCGTACTGGCCCAATTGCCCTTCCGGGTCGCCCGTTGCCCGGTGCGTCCCCAGGAGGCTCCCTGCACGGAGGGATAGTGGCGTATCCGGCGCCCGGCGGGTGCGGATGTCAATCACGGCCGTTGCCGCATTGGTACCATACAACGTACTGGCAGCCCCTTTCAGGATTTCAACTGTTTCTATATCCTCCGCCCGGAGGAAACGCAGATCGTATTCCTGGGATGCCGAAGAAGGATCGGTTACCCGGACCCCGTCGATAAGGACGAGAACCTGGCGTCCCCGTCCGCCTCGGGCAAAAACCCCCAGCACCTCCCCGGGACGGCCCCGGCTGCCGGATACTTCGAACCCGGTCTGCGCATTGAGGATTTCCGCCATGCCGGAGCCCGCATAGGCTTCGAGATCCTCCCGGCTGAGCCGGATGACGGTTTTACCGCTTTGTTCCCAGCGCAGCGGAAAGCGCGTGTCAGATACGACCACTTCGTCGAGTTTCTCAATACGGGTGGAATCCGTTTGGCCCATAAGAGGGGCAGATACCGCCATACATGTGGCGACCCCCAGGGCCTGCAATGGTTTGAGCATGCCTTTTTTCGATTTAAGACACGGGAAAGGTTGTCCGTAGAATAGCTACCTAAACTTTTATCCCGAAAGTTTAACAATGAATGAGGAAAACGGCAGGTCTCCTGGCTTGCGTCCCGTCTGCCTGCCTTCCCGCCCGGAGTCGGACAGTGGTCAAATGAAGATGGCAGCGGGCATCCCCCGAAGGGGACTGAGCATACAGTTGCGGGAACAGCTCCGGCTTTTCACCGGATTCCCTTTTAATCCCGCATTACCCGAAGGGCAGATACGGGAACCGGTATCCGGCCGCAAGTTACACATTTGCCGCAAACTTTGACAGGCCGTATATTCAGCCTACTTTTGATCCAACCTAATGCGACCAATGGCCCGTACATCCGTCATGCTCCTCCTGATCTTTGTGGTGATCGCCTGCAGGGATCGGCCTGAAAAGGCTGTCCCCCAGACGGAGGAAACAGCTGTCAGCACGCTCGACATTGAGTATGCCCGTGGTTTTTCAGCGCGAACAGATGCCACGGGTATCACCTACCTGACCGTAAGCGATCCCTGGCCGGAGGCTTCCCGCGAATATCAATACGCCCTGGTACCCCGGGAAAAACTGGCCGTCGTTACGCTTCCCGCGGATAGCTTCGACGCGATCATCCCAGTCCCCGTGGAGCGCCTGGTACTCACCTCCACAACCCATGTCCCCTCCCTGGTGGCCCTGCAGGCGACAGGTTCCCTGGTCGGGTTCCCGGGCCTGGACTACATCTCCTCCCCGGAAGTGCGGCAACGCATCGACTCGGGGGCGGTGCGGGAGCTGGGGGCGAATGAACAACTCAATACCGAGTTGGTCCTGGAGGCGGCCCCGGAGGTGGTCGTGGGCTTCGGCATCTCGGATGCCCCAGGTTCCTACCGGGGCATCCGGGAGGCGGGGATCCCGGTTATTTACAACGGCGACTGGATGGAAACCAACCCGTTGGGCAAGGCGGAATGGATCAAATTCTTTGGATTGCTCCTGGGGGCCCTGCCCGAGGCTGAGGAGTATTTCAAGGAGGTGGAGACCGCCTACCAGGAAGCCCGCGAGCTGGCCGCCAAAGCCCCCACCCGGCCGACCGTGCTCAGCGGGGCGCTCTACCGGGATGTCTGGTACCTCCCGGGGGGCGAAAGCTGGGCCGCCGCCTTCCTGGAAGATGCGCATGCAGACTACCTGTATGCGGATACCCCGGGCAGCGGCAGCCTTTCCCTCAGCCTGGAAGCAGTGCTCGAAAAAGGCGTGGATGCGGAATTCTGGATTTCACCCTCCCAATACACCTCCTATTCGGGCATGGCATCCGACAATCCCCATTACGAACAATTCCGCGCCTTCCGGGAACGACGCATCTTTGGCTACGCCTCCAATCGCGGTCCTGGCGGGGGGCTCCTGTATTTCGAGATCGGGCCAAACCGTCCCGATTGGGTCCTCAAGGACCTGATCCACCACCTCCACCCGGGATTGTTGCCGGATTACGAACCCGTTTTCTTTAAACCCCTGGCCCCTTGACGCGCTCCTTCCATCTACCCGGCCGGTTCCTACTGCTCACCGTAATCCTGGCAGCCGTATTCCTCGCCAACCTGAGCCTGGGCTCAGTAGATATCCCGCTGAGGGATATTTTCCGCTGGATGACGGGGAATCCTTTGGGAGAAGGGAGCTGGGGGTATATCCTGCGCGAATACCGCCTGCCCAAAGCACTGACGGCTATTTTTACCGGCAGTGGGCTGGCCCTCTGCGGCCTGCTGATGCAAACGCTTTTCAGGAACCCGCTGGCCGGGCCCTTTGTACTGGGGATCAGTTCGGGGGCCAGCCTGGGGGCGGCCCTGCTGATCATGGGGGCCTCCCTCCTGGGGCCAGTGGCGGCAGCCTGGGTGGTTTCCGACCTGTCCCTGGCCCTGGCGAGCAGCCTGGGCAGCTTATTGGTACTCCTAACCGTGGTGGCGGTTGCCACCCGGTTAAAAGATGCCATGGCCCTGCTGATCGTCGGCCTGATGTTCGGCAGCATCACTGCGGCCGTCGTCACGGTATTATCGTCATTTGCCCAGGCGGAGCGCCTGCAGCAATATATCTTCTGGTCCTATGGCAGCGTGGGCAACCTGGGTTGGGGACAACTCGGTATCCTCGCCCTGGTATTCGCCATCGGGACAGGGATTTCCATCGGGCTATTGAAGGGCCTCAATGCCCTGCTACTGGGGGAAACATATGCCCTGAGCCTCGGCATACCCATCCGCCGGCTGCGCCTGGGCATCCTTTTGGCCACGGGCCTGCTGGCCGGAGGGATTACCGCTTTTGCGGGGCCCATTGCCTTTGTTGGCCTCGCCGTACCCCACCTGACCCGGCAACTCCTGGGGACGTCCGACCACCGGCAATTGATGCCCGGGGTCCTGCTCTATGGGGCAGATCGGAAGAGCGTCGTGTAGGGAAAGAGTGTCACAGGTGGTGTAGATCTCGGTG
>CAXQQM010000104.1:0-7960 GCA_964226055.1 Robiginitalea sp.
CAGGGCGATCAGGATGACCAGCGCGCACCCGAAGGCGTTCAGCCACAGGTAGGACATCCATTCGAAGTACCAGCCGATTACCACGATGATTTGCGTAATGATGGCGGCGATGAAAACTGCATTGCCCCGGACGTACTTCATAAAAAAGGCCAGCAGGAAAATCCCCAGTACATTCCCGTAAAAAATGGACCCGATGATATTCACCAATTGGATCAGGTTGTCGAACAGGTCTGCGAAACACGCAATCAGGATGGCGATAACTCCCCAGATAAAAGTGAACACCCGCGAGGCTTTCACATAGTGCATGGGGTCTTCGTGATCTGGTCGGTTCCGTTTGTAGAGGTCCAGGGCACTGATGGTGCCCAGGGCATTCAATTCGGAAGCCGTCGAGGACATGGCTGCCGAAAGAATTACCGCGAGTAACAGGCCGATGAGCCCCCGGGGCAGGTAGTTCAGGATAAAGTGGATAAACACATAGTCCTTGTCATTTGTTTCCACCGAGGAGTTCGCCTGCTCGATAAGTTCCCGTGCTGCATCCCGGTTGCCCTGTTCCCGGCGGTTAATGTCCAGGATTTGCTGTTTCGCGTCGATGGTAGCCGTATACTCCTTGATGTCCAGGGCGGATGAAAAGGCATCCTGCGCCATTTTTTTCTCGACCTCCAGTTCCCTGTGGGCCTCCTGCAGGAGTTCGTAGTCGTCGGCATATTCCGATTCGAGGACGGCTTCGGTTGCCGCCGGGTTGAAGTTCAGGGGGGAGGGGTTGTACTGGTAGAATACAAATACCATGACCCCCACCAACAGGATAAAGAACTGCATAGGGATTTTCAGAAGGCCGTTAAAAATCAGCCCCAGCTGGCTTTCCCGCACCGATTTACCCGACAGGTAGCGCTGCACCTGGCTCTGGTCCGTACCAAAATAGGCGAGCATCAGGAAAAGGCCCCCGGTGATTCCGCTCCAAAAGGTATACCGGCTGTCCGTGTCGAAGTCGAAATTCAGGATATTCAGTTTATCGCTGGCCCCGGCCACCTTAAGCGCTTTGCTGAAGGTCAGGTCGGTGGGCAGGTATCCCAGGATAAAGAAGAAGGCCATGAACATCCCGAGCATGATCACGAACATCTGTTGTTTCTGGGTTACATTCACGGCTTTAGTACCCCCGGATACCGTATAGATAATCACCAGGATCCCGATAATGATATTCAGCGTATTCAGGTTCCATCCGAGTACGGCCGATAAAATAATGGAGGGGGCAAAAATGGTGATCCCTGCCGCCAGACCCCGCTGCAACAGGAACAGGATGGCTGCCAGGGTACGCGTTTTCAGGTCAAAACGCTTTTCGAGGAATTCATAGGCCGTATAGACTTTCAGGTGGTGGTAGATGGGGACGAATACCATGCAGATGATAATCATCGCCAGCGGTAGGCCAAAATAGAACTGGACAAAGCCCATGCCGTCGTGGAAGGCTTGTCCCGGTGTGGAAAGGAAGGTGATTGCGCTGGCCTGTGTGGCCATAACGGATAGCCCCACGGTGAGCCACTTGGCGCGTTTCCCCCCACGGACATAATCGTCTACGTCCTGGCTTCCGCGGGTGCGCCAGACGCCAAAGGCCACGATAAACACCAAGGTCCCGGAGAGGATAATCCAGTCTAAGGTTCCCATCCCCATATCAGGCGTTTGTGATCATGATGTAATAGAATACCAGGATATACAGGATATTGAGCAGGATCACCAGGGTGTAGGCCCGCTTCCACACCATTTTTTCTTTCATTTCATCCTTTAACTGCACGGTCTTTCTTTGCTTGGGCCTTCCCGATGGAAAGCATGTTTGCGAATAATTTAAAGGCGCCGGGGACGCCAGCCGGCAATTCCCGGAAAAAACTTAGTCCGGTATAGATATAGTACCCCTCTCCGTAGGGGGCTACCAAAAGGCTCCCTTCCCGGGCCGGCTCCCCCGGGTCGTTCATTGAGAATAACGGGGTATAGGCAGGGTCCCAGCTATCCGGGAAATACAAGCCGCGTTCCTGGACCCATCCATCAAAATCGGAGGGTTGGATCGTATTCGGGAAGTTGAGCAGCGGGTGTTCCGGATTCAGGAAGGTCACTTCAGCTTCTTCATCCGACACACGATCCCTGGAAATTTGCAGGGGGTAGGGGGCAAATTGGCTGAAATCCAGGTTGCCCCGACCTGAGGTATTGTACTGGACGATCACCGTGCCGCCGTTTTTGGTATAGGTGAGCAGGGCGTCGTTCTTGATTGGAAGTTCGTCCAGGACGTTGTATGCCCGGATCCCCACCACCACAGCGTCGAAGCGCTCCAGGGTGTCTGGGGTCAGGTCGTCGGTCACAATCTGGTGCACGGTGTAGCCGATGGCTTCCAGGTTTTCCGGCATGGCGTCCCCGGCCCCCATCAGATACCCGATGTGCTGCCCGGCCTTCTCCACCTGCAGGCGGACGACGCGCATTTGCGCCGGCATGAGTATGGTCTGGGTGGGGATGTGGTCGTAGGCAATCGTGATCATCTCCCGGTTGTATGTATTCCCCCCGGCAACAACTTCCGGGCGGATAGATCCTTCACTGGCCCCTTCAGGGGGGGTAACTAGAAATTCAAAGAGCCCCTCGGAACCCAACCCGTCCATTTGGAATGGTTGGGAAGCGGGATTTACCGTCCATCCCTCAGGGACATTCAATCCCACGGTGCCCGAAACGTTCTGGGCATTCGACTTTACCCGGACCCGGACCGGTTGTGCCGATGCCTCCGCAAACAGGCGGACCGATTCCCCGAAAGAGGCGGTTACGGGCGGGACAATATCGAAACTGCGGTATCGCTCCCCCTGGTCAGGTTCCGAATACCTGTGGATTACCGGTCGTTCAAACCGTATCGGGGTCCCGGCAACCTCCGCGTCGATCCGTACCCGGTAGGCCGGGGGGGTGCGGGGCATCCCGATATATTTGGGGTCCGGGATCTGGTAGGTCCCCAGGGTGCCAGGTTCGCGCAACCAGTAGGGCGAAGTGCCCGGGTGGCTTTCCGGGATTTCCAGAACCAGGTCCATCTGGATTTTTTGGTTGGCCGGGAGGGGGAAGGCACTGTCCAGCAGGGTGCCGGATTCCAGCCCGAGGGATTGAATGTCAACCGGGACCCCGGAACGGTTTACCAGTTCCAGGTTGACGGTTTCCACCTCGCCCGGGACTGCAAAGGCATTTTCCGAGGAGGCCTCCAGGTAGAGGCCGCAAACGCCGGCGATCAATTCTTTTAATTCCCCGGTTTTCACACCCTTCCAATAGGAATCCGGGGCCGCATCCAGTAATCGATAGGCCTTCAGGAGCTCGGGCAGGTGGACAGAAGGGTCCGTGAAATTGAACGACTCAGCCACCCCTTCCAGGATTTCACCCACAGGGCCTCCCCCGGGCATCCGCCCCCAACTCGTATCGATTCCCGCAAATAAATTATCCGCGGAGGCCTCTGTGCCGCTGATCAATTCCAGGAACTCCTCTTCACTGCCCCTGCTGGTAGGCCTGCCAAACCCCTGGCAAAGGTGCTGGCTGCTGGCCAGGGAGGCGATTTCATTATTGGACATCCCCCGTTCCGGATAATAGACCCCCACGTCCAGGACCGTCAGTTTGGACCGGTCCATTTCCTGCAGGAAGCGCTCCCTGCTGCCGTAGAACCACCAGGAGGTATTGTGGAATAACCGGCTGGGCTCCCAGGTGTCCAGTTCCCCGAGTTGCCCGGGAAAGGCTTCCGGGTTGCCGGCCAGTTCAAATGCCTCCGCACTCAGGATGGCCGATGAGGTGTGGTGGCCATGGGTACTCCCCGGGGTCCGGTGGTCGAAACGGTTGATAATCACATCCGGCCGAAACTGGCGGATGATCCGCACCACGTCGGACAGAACCAGCTGCTTGTCCCAAATATCCAGGGTTTCCTCCGGGTTCTTGGAGTACCCGAAATCCACGGCGCGGGTAAAAAATTGCCGACCACCGTCTATGCGGCGGGCGTTCAAAAGCTCTTGTGTCCGTAAAACGCCCAGGAGTTCCCGCAGCTCGGGGCCTATGAGGTTCTGCCCCCCATCGCCACGCGTCATGGAAAGGTAGGCGGTGCGGGCATGGACGGCGTTGGAGAGATAGGAAATCAGCCGGGTGTTTTCGTCGTCGGGATGGGCGGCAATATACAGTGCCGAACCGAGAAAATTCAGGTCCTGGAGGTCGTTGTAAAGGGTTACGGAACTCGGCGGGTGTGGTGCCTGGGCCTGACCCAGGCCGGGTAGCAGGCAAATTGCCGCAATGGACAGCCTCAGTATTTTGAGCATGTTTGGAGGGTTTGTCAGTTCTCAAATATAGGAAGATAACCTCCCCGGAGCCCCAATTTAGAACTTCTTTAACAACTACAACGCTTCGCTGCCTTCCGGATCCGCTGCGTCTTCCGAGGCCAGGGTGACTGCCTTTTGGAGGAAGAGGTTATTCGGGTAGGTGAGCAACTCCCCGGATCGCATCCTCAGGTGGACGTGGAAGGCACGGATATCCTCTATGACAAACTCCCGGTCCTCTTCGAGTTCCTTGTCGTGGATCCGGATCCGGTCGCCTATTTTGTACGGGAAGGTAAAAAACAGGATAACACCGGCCGTGATGTTGCTTAGGATGGACCAGCTTGCAAACAGCGCCACCCCGATAACGGCAAACACGGATGAGAATATCAGGCCGATTTCCCGGAAATTTACCCCCCAGATCAGGATCAGGGCACTTATCAGGAGAATGGTATGCCCGATGGCTACATATTTAATGATCAGGCGGGTCCTTGCCCGGTCCATCTCGCTCAGGCGGCTAACCCTGCGAATCGCCTTGATCGACAAAACCCTGGAAATAACCAGGGCGAGCATGCAGATTCCCGTCCACAGGAATTCGGTTTGAAATGTCAGTAAAAGCTCTTTCATCCGCTATCGTTTGGACAATCCCAGGCTGTCCCGCAAGTGCAGGTCGCTATTGGAGTTTTGCCGCCAGTAAGGGGTTTTCAGCGTATTCGTGAGTTGTGCAGTCGTCGTGAGCACCTGGGCGTCGGCCCCAAACCCACTCGGGTAGGAATCCGTCCAACCCTGAATCGTATACGGGAATTCTCCGTCAAAATGGATTTGAAGCGTCCGGTTCAACCCCGGATAAGTGATGGTGTAGGTTCGGATATCCCCGGGTTCGCTCAGGGTCAGGGTAGCCGGATAGGCTTGGAAAGGCTGGTGCCGGAGCCGGAGGAACTCCATGGAAGGCACTACCTCGTGGTTGCCCTGAGGGAGGGTTTCTGGGTCAATGCGCAACCGGGTCCAGAGTTCGTCCTCGAGCATGTTTTTGGGCAGGCGCAGTTCTTGCTCCCCTTCGCTTTCAAAATAGCTGTGGGCTGTGATTTCAAAGTCTTCCCGGTTGTTGAGCTGGGCGTAAACATGACCGCACCACTCCTGTACCGATGTGCTGATTTTAAGGGCATGGCGGTTGTCCGAAACCGGATAGAAAATACTACTCATGATGGAATACGGGTAGATTCCGGTAAGGAATTTAAGGGTGCGGTTTAACTTTAAAACGGAAACCGAGGTGCTGTCGGGCCGGTCTGCCTTGACTTGTTTCTCCGGGTTGAATGGCTCTGTCACATATACCAGGACAGCGTCTCCATCCCTCAGTTCGCCGTATCGCGCCTGGCTGAGGCTGTAGGAGCTGATCTCGGCTTCCCCCGCATACCAGTATGATTTGAAATTTTCTGTGAGCGGGCGGGGCGGGGCCGCCGATTCTGTTGCAGGTGCAGTATCCCCGCTGGTATCCCCGGATGTGTCCGCGGTGTCGGATCCTTGTTTGCAACCCGAAGCGAGCAAAAGCAAAACGAGCAAGCCTGAAATATAGTTTTGGTGGTAGGGCCAGGGCATAGTCATTGTTTTTGATAACAAAAATAGGTTAAAAACCACGCCGGACCATATTGCATAACTTTTTGTAGACCAATTGAGTGGGTAACCCCACCACATTGGTGTAGGAACCCCGGATTGCCTCAACCCCAACGAGTCCGATCCACTCCTGTATCCCATAGCCGCCTGCTTTGTCAAGCGGGTTGCCCAGGCGCAGGTATTCTGAAAGCATACCCGTTTCCAGGCGTGCAAAGCATACGTCTGTCCGGGCGTGGAATACCTCCTGTATATCTCCGGCGGACAAGCAAACGGAAGTGTATACCTGATGCCAGTTCCCCGAAAGCTTCCCGAGCATTTCCCGTACCTCGCTTTCGTCAGCCGGTTTTTCGAGTACCTCGTTCCCCAGGCAGACAATGGTATCCGCCGTTAGCAGAATTGCGTGTTCCGGAAGCTGATTTTGTAATACAGATGCTTTAAGTGCGCACAGGTAATTGGTTATTTCATAGGTTATTAAGTTATCAGGAAAAACTTCATCAACGGCTTGGGTCCGTACGTCGAATTCCAGGCCCATGTCCTCCAGGAGCGCCTTTCTCCGGGGGGAGGCAGACCCGAGAATGAGATGCCTGGGCTGGTGGTCCGGCCGGGGCATCAGTCGTGTTTTGCATTGAAGCCATGCTCCCAGTCGCCCCGGACTTTCAGTACTTGTTGGATGATATCCCGCACGCAGCCGTCCCCTCCGTTCAGGTGGGAGATATAGTGGGAGACGGCCTTGATTTCCGGCACGGCGTTCTGAGGGCAGGCCGCCATGCCTACCTGTTGCATCACCGGCAGGTCCGGGATGTCGTCCCCCATATAGAGGATTTCCGACGCTGGGATATCGTAGTCCTCCATGTATTCCTTCAGGACTGTCGCCTTGTGGTCGGCACCCAGGTAGATATCGGTTACCCCGAGGGCCCGGAGCCTGGTGCGGACGCCTTCGTTGGACCCCCCGCTGATGACGCAAATACGATAACCCCGGGACAAGGCCGTTTTGACGGCGAAACCGTCCCGCACACTCATCTTGCGAAGTAATTCACCCGAGGTAGTAATCAGCAGGGAGCTGTCTGTAAATACCCCGTCCACATCGAATACGAATGTCCGGACGTCCTTGAGCCGTTCTTTATAGTTCAGTTTCATAGGTCGAAATAATGGATTTTGTAATCTGGTCATAGATGGTTGCCGCCGGTTTCCCCCGGAGCAATCCACGGTGTTTGGCGAGGGTGGCGGCATCCCCGCGACGGGCCGGGCCCGTCTGTGCCTCCCTGGGGGACAGGTTCTCCAGTTTTCCCAGGGTTTCCCTGAGCAGGGGTCGCAGCAGGCTCGTATCCAGCCCGGAATCCCGGATCAGGGATTCGCCCAGGAGAACCATATGGTTGGTAAAGTTGTTGATAAATACCGCCGCAAGGTGAAACTCGAGGCGTGTTTTTGAAGGGGCCGGGTGGGCAAGACACCCCAGGGCCACAGCCAGCTCATTCAGGAGCGCCAGGTCTTCCCGTTGGCGGGCCTCTGTCAGCACGGGGATGTCCTTCAGGGTAAGTTCGCGGTCGCGGGAAAACGTTTGCAATGGATAAAAGACCCCGTGGCGGGGAACCTCCTTGAGGGTATCCATCGGCTGGGCCCCTGAGCAATGCACCACGAGCGCCTTGGAACCCTGCAGCTCCGCTGCAACTTCAGGGATGGCCCGGTCCGCTACAGCCAGCAGGCAGATATCAGCTTCTGGCAGCGGGGCTTCCATCCCGCCCCGCGGCGCCGATCCCGGGAACCCCGACAATTTTTCGGGATGCCGTGCCCGCAACGCGACCAGGCGGACATTCTCCGATTGCTCCAACGCATTGGTGAGATGAAAGGCCAGGTTGCCGCTGCCGATAACTACGATCCGGATCATGGCGCTAAAATACGCATCCGAAATGTTAATCTGGGAAATCGGGCTGTATTGCGCGCCAAAACCGTTATTTTTGCACTACCTTTTCAACCACGAACTGCATGTTGCAAACCGTTAACCGGATACTTTTTTCCCCGCGCCTGATGGCGGTTTTATTCCTGGTAATGGCTGT
>CAXQQM010000105.1:0-10073 GCA_964226055.1 Robiginitalea sp.
ATGCATTTTCAACCCCGATCATGGCAACTTTCCGACCGGATTCGTGGATTTCCCGGACCTCTTCTGCACTTGTGGCCAGCCCGATCCGGTTCGGGGCGATCTCCTCGCAGAGCCGGTGGATGGCCTCGAATTTTGAAAGGGCGTTTTCAGCGGCAGCCTCATAACCCTCCGGGGTCAGGGTATCCTGTCCGGTATAAACGATGAACCAGGCCACATCCAGGCCGCCTTCTTCCATCTTCGGCAGGTTCACCTGGTTTTCTAGGCGCTGTGTGTAGTTGACGCTGTCGGTGAAATTTAGGACATTGATGTCGTCATGGGTATCGATGGTGATAACCGCGTCGTGAATGGAACGGGCCTTCTCCTCCAGGGAGGGTTCGGCCGGCTTTTCGGATTCGCCGCAGGCAATGATTAATAGGAAAATGGGAATAAAACGTAAAAACTTCATATTTAATCAGGGTTTTACCAACAAATAAACGGGTTTGACAACACGCTGGGCAATATAGGGAACATTTAATTGTAGGCCCTAAGGCATTTGCGGATTTTTACGTAGTTCACCGATAATGCCAACCGGATAAACCGATCCCATGCCCATAAGTTCCCAAGGACTCCTGCAGCAAATAGCCGAATTGCGCGCTGCCATTGAAGGCTTTTCTTTTGATCAGTTGAGCATCGGGGAGGCCAGAACCCTCAAAGGTAGATTTGAGGTATTCTGCAGGCAGTTGGAGGACAAAATCTGGGATCCGGAAGCCGGGGTGGAACCGCCGGCTGAATCTTCCGAAGCCACCCGGGGTTCCCAAATGCTCATTGCAACCGTCAGCCATGAAATACGTACCCCGCTGAGCGGGATCATCGGCTTTACCGACCTGCTTTCCGAAAGCCCGCTGGGGGAGAGGGAAGCGCAATATGTGGGAGCCATCCGGTCGGCAGCCCACGGCCTGTTGGAGATCGTCAACGAACTCCGGGAGTTTTCAACCATCGAATCCGGTACCTGGAAGGCAACCCGCATTCCTTTCAAGCCGAAACAGGTGCTTGAGGAAGTGGGATACCTTTGCAAAACCCTCATAGTCCGCGACAATGTGGCATTCCGGACGGAAATTGCCCCGGACCTGCCCGATCTTTTGGTTGGGGACCCTTCCAAACTGTCACAGATCCTGATGAATTTACTCGGGAATGCGATCAAATTTACAGCCTCAGGGCATATCACTTTGCGGATTCGCTGCGAACGGCGCAAGACGACCTGTACGCTGTATGGTGAGGTCGAGGACACGGGTCCCGGGATTCCTCCCTCTGACCTCGGCCTGATTTTCAACCCTTTTCACCAGGGGGAACAAACCGGGGAATCGCAGGGAATCGGTACGGGGCTGGGACTCAGCATCGTGAAAAAAATCATCGAAAGGCAAGGGGGCGCCATTTGGGCGGAAAGCGAGGCGGGAAACGGGTCGGTATTTAGTTTTCGCCTGCCATATTCCCTGGGAACCAATTCTGCGGAGCCGGGTGCGTTACAGGAGGCAGCAACCCCGGTGGATGAGCTTTTGGAAGGGAGCCGGATCCTGGTCTTTGAAGACAACCCCCTGAACATGAAGTTGCTGGAAACCCGGTTGAAGAGCTGGGGATGCAGCGTTTACGGGGCTGAAGAGGCAGCCTATGGTATGGAGTTGCTTCGGAAAAACCCGGTGGACCTGATCCTGATGGACCTGCACCTGCCACAGGCCAACGGCTTTGAGTTAAGCCGCCAGATACGGAATCACCCCGATCCAGGCTTGCAGAACATTCCGATTATCGCGGTAACCGCGGATTTCACCGCCAGGGACGAAGAGCGGCGGAAGGCGAGCGGTATTGACGATGTACTGCTGAAGCCCTACGCCCCGGCAGAGCTATTGGGGAGGCTAAAATTTTACCTCCAAAACGGAAGGAGCGGCCAGGTCGAAGGACAATCGCGTTCTGAAAAAGCCGGGAAGATAGATTTCCAGGCGCTATGGGCGGAATGCTCCGGTGATGTGGATGTATTTGAACAGTTGATTGGCTTACTAAAAAATAACATGCTGGAATTTATCGGTAAACTCCGGTTGCACCTCCCGACTGCCGATTATACTCAAATTGCGTCTGCAGCACACAAGGTGAAGGCGGGCCTCCGGATGGTCCGTGCCGAATACTGGCTGGAACACGTCGAGGCCATCCATCGGCTCAGCGAGGAATCTACCGGATTGGCGGATATCGAATATCGATTTGTAAAACTCACCGGGGATTTTCCCCGGATGGAAGCCCTGCTCGACAGCGCGGTTGAAAAAATAAAAAAGGATCAGGGTCATGAATGAAAAGAAAATATTACTCGCAGAAGACGACGAAATGCTTGCATCCCTGCTCAAATTCAGACTGGAGAAAGGAGGCTACGCTGTATCCCATGCCCGGGACGGCCGGCAGGTTAAGGAGTACCTCGAAAACCAAAAGGCGGATATTATCATCAGCGACATTATGATGCCCTATTTTTCGGGGATTGAGCTGGTGGATTACCTGCGAAATGAACTCGGGGATCCGACCCCCGTAATCATTATCTCCACGGCCGGGAATGAATCGAATGTACTGAATGCCTTTGAAATGGGGGCGGATGATTTTGTGTCTAAACCGGTCAGTCCGTCCGAACTCCTTGTGCGGGTGGGAAAATTACTGAGACAACGCGCGTATTGATAAACCTGTCAATCACATATTACCCCCTGCGATTGCTGGAAGCCCCTGAAATCCCTACGGATTTACTCTGGGACCTCGGCTTGCTTTTCGGCGGGCTGGGGTTTGTGTATTTTTTGCTGATTTTCTGGTTGCGCAACCGGAACACCCGCCGGGAACGATATAACCTGGAGAAAAAACGGGAACTGGCCCCGATGATCAGCAACTTCCTGTTTTTTGAACAGGAGAGCGACACGGAGCTCCGGGAAACGTATATCCGGATGAAACTGGAAATCCGGGAGATGCTTAAAGATACGAATAACCGGCAGGTGCTTACGGAAGTCCTGATGGACTTGAGGCTGGATGTATCCGGTGATGCCCGTGACCGACTTTTCGGGCTTTACCAGGACCTGGGACTGGACCAGGATGCCTACCAAATGCTTAATAGCTGGCGATGGGAGCGCGTATCGCGGGGAATCCGCCAACTCACCGATATGCGGGTGACCCAGGCATACGGCTTTATCCGGAAGTTTATCAACGACCGGCGGGGGGTAATCCGCAAGCAGGCCGAGTTGGCCACCGTCACGCTTCGGGAAGAGGGGATGGCCTATTTCCTCGATACCACCCGGTACGGGATTTCGGAATGGCAGCAACTCAAGTTGCTGGAGATCCTGCAGCACCGCGCGGACTACCAGCCGCCGCGATTTGGCGACTGGCTCGTATCCGAAAACAAACACGTGGTTTTGTTCTCCCTGCGATTGATTCGCCATTTTCGTCAGAATGAGGCTGAAGCCGCCATCCTGCAATTGCTTCGGCACCGGGACCAGAGCGTAAAGGTAGCTGCCATAGAGTGCATCCGGGAGTTTCATTTCGAATCGGCCCGTACCCCCCTGAAGGCCTTATTCAAAAAGTCTGGCGAGGCAGTGAAGTTGGCCATCTTGAACACCCTGGAAACTATCGGGAATCCCGGGGATTGCGAATTCCTCCTGCAACGGGCAAGCGGGGATGCCAACTTCATCGTGCGCTCTAAAGCCCGCAGTGTACTGAACCGACTGGCACCCGATTCGGTACTGCCGGAAGCCAACCTGGAACCGCGTGCTAAGGAATGGGTTGCCCCGACCCCGCAGCCGGAAACGACCACCCGGGTTGATGAACTGGAAGTTTGCTTCGAACAGGTAGTAGTTGACAGGGCCGAATGTATTGACCAGATCGAAGTAACCGATGCAAAGGAAATTTCCGGCAAATACGAGAAAATAAACGCAGAGGAGATCACGGATGAGGACCTGGCCCTGTTCGATATCTGCCTGTTGCAGGAATTGGATGCCATACTCAACGAATACATCTCGGAGTCTCCGGAGGAAAATCCCGTACCGGAATTTTTGCCCATGGTAACCGAATCAGCCCCGCCGGCACCACGGGACATTCAACCCATCCGGAACCTGCCCGTAACAGCCGAAATCCTCGAGGAGGTCCCGGAAGAACCGGCTCCAGGCAATCGGGATGCACTCCGACAGCCAGCGTTTGAATTGGAAGGGGAGCCGGACAAAGCACCGGACAACCTGGAGTATTTCTCGGCGGGTGCCAGGGATGTGGACCCGGGGGATACATTTTCTATCGTCCGGGAGTTCTTCAACCATTGTGACGCGGAATCCAAGCTGATCCTGCTTGCCGCCATTCCCGAAGTGGGAGAGGAAAAAGAGCTGGCATATCTGAATTCCCTGTCCAATGATCCGGATCCCGATGTCCGGAAGGCCATCCGGGAAGCCATTCGTCAATTGAATGAAAAATTACGGGATGCTTTGCCGCAGTCCCCGGGGAAGGCCGGTACCAGCCTTCAGGCGCCGGGCCAGGGTGAGGGCCAGGATCCCGACAATTCTGACGCCGCTCCCACGCGGTTTGGCGGAGCATTTGCGGACTTCACCCCGGATTTTGAAGCCATCAAACCCCAGGCCCCGGGGTCTCAAACAAGGGAAGCAGCCGAACCAACCGCTGACAGACCCGGAAAAACCCTGACGGATGAATAGCGAAGTCTTCGACATATTACTCGACTATATCAATGTGGTCTTCCTCGTTTTCACGGTGGTCCTTTTTACCATTTTTACCGTCATGGGGTACTTATCCACAAGGAACTCCATACACTACAGGCACAAGAACAGTATCGGCGATATCTCCCGGACCATGGCCTCCCCACTTGCACCGAGCATTACCATTATTGCACCCGCATACAATGAAGGGTTGACCATTGTGGAGAATATTCGCTCATTGTTGTCCCTCCGATACGTAAACTACGAAGTCATGGTGGTGAACGACGGCAGCAAGGACGACACACTGGAGAAAATGATCGCGGCGTATGACCTGGAAAGGGTCCCGGTGGATATCGACCCGGAGTGGCCCTGCAAACCCATCCGGGGGGTGTATAAATCCCGGCAGCGGTCTTTTGCCAAACTGACGGTCATCGACAAGGAAAACGGGGGGAAATCCGATGCGCTCAATACCGGGATGCGCCTTTC
Organism: Robiginitalea sp.; assembly: GCA_964226055.1. Taxonomy (GTDB): domain Bacteria; phylum Bacteroidota; class Bacteroidia; order Flavobacteriales; family Flavobacteriaceae; genus Robiginitalea. The sequence goes on from CAXQQM010000105.1 coordinate 5,172, forward strand.
GGAAAGCCAGTATATTGGATGCATCGACGTGGATTGCCTGTTACTCCCGGACGCCCTCCTCCACGTGGTAAAGGCATTTTACGAACACACTGACAAACGCGTAATCGCCGTTGGCGGGGTCATCCGGGTTGCCAACTCCTGCAAGATCGACGGGGGGACGCTTGAGGAGATCCGCCTGCCTAAAAATTGGCTGGCCCGGTTCCAGCTTCTGGAATACACCCGTTCTTTCCTGCTGGGAAGGATGGCCTGGGGCCGGATCGACAGCTTGTTGATTATTTCCGGGGCATTCGGTTTTTTTGACCGGCAGATAGCTCTGGAAGCGGGGGGCTACGACACGGGCACGGTAGGGGAGGACATGGAAATTGTATTCCGGATGCGGCGCCTGATGCACGATAGCGACATCCCTTATACGGTGGCATACATCCCGGACCCGCTCTGTTGGACGGAGGTGCCGGAAGACCTGAAGATATTTATCAACCAGCGCGACCGGTGGTCCCGTGGGAACCTCGAGACCCTTTACCGGCACCGGGATATGTTTTTTAACCCGAAATACGGCAGATTGGGCATGCTGAGCTATCCGTACTGGTTGTTCTATGAATGGCTGGCACCCATCCTGGAATTCACCGGGTTCTTTTCCATCCTGGCCTTTGCCTACCTGGGGATTTTGAACTGGGAGTTTTTTGTGGCGATAACTGCAACCGTTTACGCTTTTGCCGCCATGTTTTCATTCTATGCTGTCCTTTGGGATGTTTGGTCCTACAACCAGTACACGCGGACGCGCGATATTCTGACGCTGCTGTTCTGCGCCCTGGTGGAACCCCTGGTATTCCACCCGGTGGTGGTCTGGTCCTCCATCCGGGGAAATTATAAGAAACTATTCAAGATCAATTCCGGCTGGGGCTCCCAGGTCCGGAAAGGATTTGCAAAAGCATGATCGCGTGAAATGGCCATCCTTCTTTAGCGCCCGCCCGGGAAAACGAAACCTCCGGGATTACGTCCGGTTGGTGATCGGGTATTTTGCCAGCCTGATCCTCCTGGCTGTATACCAACAGGTCCGGCTGTTTGAGTTCGGGGTCCTGGACAGTTTCCTCAATGGCAATTTATGGTTGCTTCTGGTCCATCACCTGGGCTTTACGGCCCTGGTTGCATTTTTCTTCGCCTTTGTATTCAAGGGAATTGAGAAAAAGCGCCCGGGCTGGGGATTCCGCACCGCGGCGGGCTTCTTTGTTGCCCTGTTGCTCCTGGAGGTCCTCCTTACCGAGTATTTTATCCGGGTGTTTGACCTGGCCGGCAGGGATTTCGTTTCCCAGTTGGGGAGTGTTTTCTCCCCGACGCAAATGGTCCTGACCTGCGCGATTTCACTGGTCATGCTGGGCACGGTCTACCGATTGTCCTACCGGTTCAGCAAGCGGTTTTACCGGGCAATCAGCGGGATGTACCCCTTCACAATTGTTTTGTTCTCCTTGTTTCTGGCAACGCTCTGGTCGGATCGGAAGCCGGTTAACCGAAATAAAGTGGAACATGTAGGAAGTGAGTTCCTACAGGCTTTAACGGCGGGAGAGGCATACGAGGGATCCGATCCGAACCCTTTCTACGGCAACTGGACGCCGCCCAACCCCCTGGGCCCCTATATCCAATGGCAGGAAGAACCCCCTCATGTGGTGGTTCTGCTTGTCGAGGGGCTCAGCCGCGATTTTGTTGGGGAGGATGCTCCATTGCGGGCGTTCACGCCTTTTCTGGATTCCCTCCGGAACCACTCCCTTTTCTGGGAAAACTACCTGAGCAATGCCCGGGAGAGCAGCCAGGCCCCGTTGCTGGTGTCCGGATCACTTCCCATGGGGCCCGACGGGTTCATGGATGCCACGAACAGCCCCAACCGGATGTCCTTGTTTTCGCTTCTCAGGAAAAATGGGTACAGGACCAGTTTTCAATATGGGGGAAACGCCTCCCTCAACGACTGGGACCGGTTCCTGTACGAGGAACGCCTGGACGAGCTGACGGACCGCAAGGCTTTCGGAAACCAATACAACCTGCAGGACACCGACGCTGCAGGGAATAGCCTGGGTTACCCCGATGAGGAATTGTTCCACCGGTACCTGGGCTCCCTCACGCCAGGTAGTGCCCCGCGCCTCGATATCCTCCAGACATTGAGTGCTTCCGGGCCTTACCTGATCCCCGATGCCGACACCTATGTGGATCGGGTGGAGCGAATTCGCACCCGCGGCAGCCTGGATGCCCGGCAGCGCCGGATCGTGCGGAAAAACCGTGAATTATTCGCTGCAATCGCCTACACCGACCACCAGATAAGAAAATTCATCGAGGCATTCAGTGAACTTCCGGCCTTCAGTAATACACTTTTAATCATTGCGGGGACCCACCGTCCTTTGGGATTACCTGCAAGCGAACCCCTGGACCAGTACCGCGTCCCGCTTATGGTTTATAGCCCGATGCTCAAAGGGAATCGCGTTTTTGATAAAGTTGCGTCCCATTTAGATGTGGCACCCTCTGTCCTGGGGAGCCTTTCCCACCGTTACGACATGGAAATGCCTGCCCGGGCAGCCTGGATGGGGGTATCCCTGTTACCCGAACCTAGTGGGCACGCAGATAAGCCTATCCCGCTTTACCGGGACCACAGCGGCCTTCGTGGGATCATCCTGGGCAATAACGTTTACCTCGATGGGCGTGAGAAGGAGCTCCATACGGGTCTTGAGCCTGGCGGGGCTGCAACTCACACCGGGCAGGATCCCGAATCCCTGTTCCGGTTCCAGGAGGCAGCCGAACGCTATGTCTTGGAAAACAACGCACTGATACCGGAGTCGGCAGCCCCCTATGACAAACTGATCCGGGAGCCGGGGAAGAAAGACCTGGTCTGGATCCATAGCGTATTCAGCGGTTCCGACCTGGACAAAGCCTATGACATTGCCCGGGATCTGGCCTTTGAAGGCCGGAGGGACCGGGCCCGGTTGCTGTGCGAATATATCCTGACCCGGGTGCCGGGCCACGTGGACAGTGAAATTCTATTGGGCAGGATACACGCCTGGGAGGGGGATTATAAAACGGCTGAGGACATTCTCCAGCAGGTGGTCCAGAAATACCCGGTTTACCAGGATGGGTATTCCGCCCTGCTCGATGTGTATTTCTGGTCTGGTCAGCACCAGAAAGCACAATACCTTGAGCCAGCCATAAAGGCAAACCTGGGGGGTAGCAACTCCCTGAAGGACAAAATTGACCGCGCCCAGCGGTTGCTCTCACAAAACCAGCATTGATGAAACTTTGGACGAAGATACTGATCGTATGTGTGTTTGCCATTGGCGTCGGGCTCCGTGGACAGGCCGATCGGCCCGGTTACGACCCGGACGTGGTCTTGCACTACGCGCAGACTCTGGCCTATTCGGGCCAAACCGGCCCGGCCCGGGATACCCTGGCTGTTGTCTTAACGGATTATCCGGGTTATGCCGATGTGGAAACGCTGCTGGCCAAGACGTATAGTTGGGAGGGGAATTACGACCAGGCCCGGCGGCACCTGAACCGGGTTACTTCCCGGGATCGCCAGCATACCGAATCCTGGCTGGCTGCCATCCGAAATGAACAATATGCCGGGAACCGGAGCCTCGCCCTGGGCCTGGCCAACAAGGCCCTGATGTACCTGGGTCCTGACAGTGCTATCACGGGAATCCGCAGCGAAATCCTCGATTCTGCAAACAGCCGCCCATCCCTTGAAGAAACAGATAATTGGCAGAACAGCATCAGCCTTGAAAACCAGTTACAGGTCTTTGACAACACTTTCGATCCGATGGTGTATGCTAACCTGGAATACGAACGCCAAACCCCATGGGGGAAAATCATCCCGCGCATCAATTACAGCAACCGGTTTAACATACACGGCGTCCAATACGAACTGGACCTGTATCCCCGGTTGTCCAAAACCTTCTACGGCTACCTGAATTACGGGTATTCTGCGGCGGCGACTTACCCGGTTCATCGTGCAGGGGTGGAGCTCTTTGCAAACCTTCCCTCGGCCATGGAGGCCTCCCTGGGGGCCCGGCACCTCGATTTCAGGGAAACCTCGGTGCGCCTGATCACCGGATCCTTTGGCCTGTACAGGGGGAATTACTACCTGAATTTCCGGCCTTTTGTCAGTGTTTTCCGGGATCGGGATCCCGGATTTTCCGGAAGTATCCTTGCCCGCAGATACCTGGATCATTCCATGCATTACCTCGGGTTACGGGCGGTATACGGATTCAACCCGGAATTGCAGCAATTGCGGTCCGGCGGGCAACTCCTGGCCGAATCGCTGTTTTTTGTGGAATCCCAGCAGGTCCAGTTGGAATACCAGTTTACCGGGGATTCCCGGAGGAACCGCTACCGGGCGCAAATCGGGGTAACCCGACAGGAGCTGGTCCTGGAGCCCGGGTTATTTTTCCTGGCTTTTCAGGCTGGGTTGCGCTACCAGGCCGGATTTTGAGGCCTTACCACCGAGAGAATAAATTTGCCAACAACAATGGTTGCTTTCACCACAAAATATTGGCCGTCCTGCGGATTTCATTTAGGTTTAATCCAGTGTTAATGAGCATCCCAGATCTCAAGACAGCTAGTAACCGAAACCAAGCTTACCATGTTATACGATACCTACGGCGAGGAATACCTGACCTTCCTCAGAGAATTAAATGAAATCTTAAGTTTGAATGAGTTGGCTGAACTGGACTACCTGTAGCCCGGACAGTTTATTTCAGAGGAATCCCAAATCCCCTATACTATGGCAAATTACAATGAAGACAATGCGGCCTATATGGACTTTATCCAGGCCCTAAACGAAATCCTGCTGGATTTTGACATCAGCAGGCTTAGCTGTTCATAATGTTTAGTGTGTATTAAAAAAAGCGGCCGTTTGGCCGCTTTTTT
>CAXQQM010000106.1:0-3967 GCA_964226055.1 Robiginitalea sp.
CTGGAAGGAAAAGCTGAAGATCGTCTCGCGCAACGGGAAGGAGCTTTGGGTAGTGGCCACCGGGAAACCCCTGTACAAGGATGGCATCTATATCGGGCTGATCGGGACGATCCAGGACGTTACAGAAGCGAATATCTCCCACCAGCGGTCTACGGAGAGCGAAAACCTGCTGCGTACCGTGGTGGACAACCTCCCGCTCAATGTATACATCAAGGACCTGGAATCCCGGAAAATCCTCGTCAACAAAGCGGAGTGTGCCTATCTCGGGGTCTCGGACGCAGAAGAACTGCTAGGGAAATCCGACTTTGAACTCTACGACCGGCAAATTGCCCAGGAATCCCGCGATGAGGACCTCTTTGTCCTGAACAACGGTACCCCTTTGCTGGGTAAGGAGACGATTTCAGTCCGCAAGGACGGGAAAGTCACCCACTTCCTAAGTTCCAAGATCCCGCTTTTTGACGAAGACGGGGAGGTTTACGGCCTGCTGGGGCTCAGTATGAACATCTCCGACCTGAAAGAAAAAGAATCCGAATTGCGCCAATTGATTGACGTCTCCTCCCAGCAGAACAAGAAACTCGTGAATTTTGCGCATATCGTTTCCCACAACCTCCGTTCGCACAGCGCCAATTTTTCGATGCTGCTGGATTTCCTGTCCACCGAACCGGACGGGGAGGAACGCAGCCGGATCCTGGGGATGCTCAACAATGCCTCGGACAACCTGCTGGAGACCCTTGAGAACCTCAACGAAGTGATCGCGATCAACACAAACGTGCGAATGGAGAAAAAGGAGGTCCGGCTGCACCGGGCGGCACACGCTGCCCAGCAGCACCTGTCCGAATTCCTGAAAACCCATAATGCGCAGGTGCACAACGAAAGCCCTACGGAGGCTACCATGCGCGCCGTACCGGCCTACCTGGACAGCATCCTGATCAATTTTATCACTAATGGCATCAAGTACCGGCACCCCAAACGGGTACCAGAAATACGCCTATCCTACGAGAATTCTGGGGGGCAGGACGTCCTGGTGATCTCGGACAACGGGCTGGGGATCGACCTGAAAAAATACGGGGACAAGTTGTTCGGGATGTACAAAACATTCCACAACCACCCGGAAGCCCGGGGTATCGGGTTGTATATCACCAAAAACCAGGTGGAGGCCATGAATGGCCGGATCCAGACCAGCAGCACGGTCGGGGAGGGTACGACTTTTAAAATTTTCCTGGATGAACAAGGTTGACCAAATCTTTATTATCGACGACGACCCGATTACCGTTTTCGGGATCCGAAAAATGCTGATGGCCCTCGACGCGGCCGCAGCGATTGAATCATTTGCCAACGGGCAGCTGGCCCTGCAAAAAATTGAGGAACTGCTCGAACAGGGCGGCAACCTGCCCGACGTGGTTTTCCTGGACATCAACATGCCCATTATGGACGGCTGGCAGTTTCTGGAGTCTTTTATCCAATTGCCCTGTCCGAGGCCCATCCGCATCAACATTGTCACTTCCTCTATCGACCCGAATGACCTGGAGCGATTTGAGGAATTCAAAACGCGGACCAGCCATATCCTGGAATACCGGAACAAGCCCATCCGCCTGAGTGACCTGGAGGAAATTACACGGGCCGCATAGGGGACAATATTTGGTACCTTTGCCGGAAACTACAAATCGGCAATCCATGCGGACTTTACTCTGGTGCCTGCTGGCAATGACCATCCTTATGGCGGGCTGCGAAAAAGAGACCGAAGGTACCCGGTCGGAATTCCTTACCCCCTTTGAATCCGGCGACGGAAATACCACGGCTACTTACGCGGAAACTATTGATTTTTACCTGCGACTGGCCCGGGAATACCCGGAAGTAAACGTACAGACCCTGGGGGGTACCGATATCGGCAAGCCGCTTCACCTGGTTACCTTCAGTCCTGAAGGTGATTTCAATTTTGAACGCCTGCGCCGGGGACACGCCATTTTGCTGATCCTCAACGGCATCCACCCGGGTGAAAGCGACGGAATTGACGCCAGCATGATGCTGCTGCGCGACCTGGCGGAAGGGAAGCTGCAAGCCCCTGATAACCTGGTGGTTACTATTATACCTATTTATAATGTGGGCGGCGCGCTCAACCGCAACAGCAGCTCGCGGGCCAACCAAAACGGGCCGGCATCCTACGGCTTCCGGGGAAATGCGCGGAATTACGACCTGAACAGGGATTTTGTCAAAATGGACACCCGGAATGCCCGGACCTTTGCACAGATCTTCCACCTGGTCCGACCCGACTTCTTTTTGGACAACCACGTGAGTAACGGTGCGGATTACCAATACACGCTTACCCACCTTTTCACACAGCACAACAAACTGGGGGGCGCGCTCGGGCGCTTTCTGGAAGACAGCCTGCGCATCGAACTGGAATCGTCCCTTGCGCGCAACGACTGGGAGATCACCCCTTATGTGAATGTATTCAACCGACCGCCGGAGTCCGGGTTCAGCCAGTTTATGGACTACCCCCGGTATTCCACGGGGTTTACCGCCCTTTGGAATACGCCGGGCATGATGCTCGAAACCCATATGCTTAAACCCTATGACCGACGGGTTGCGGGAACCTACGCGCTGATGGAGTCATTGATGGGGCTGGTGGCGGATCGCCGTGAAGCCCTTCGGGAACGGCGCGCACAAACCGAGGCGGCCTGGGTAGCCGGCTCCACCTACCCGCTGGGCTGGGCGGTAGATAGTACGGAGTTCCGGACCCTTGATTTCAAAGGCTACCAGGCGGATACCCTACCCAGTGCTGTTACCGGGCAACCCCGGCTCCGGTACGACAGGGACCGGCCTGTTGCGCGCAGGGTTCGTTATTTCAACCAGTTCCGGCCTACGGATTCGGTGCGTATTCCCAAGGCCTACATCGTCCCCCGCCAATGGAGCCAGGTAGTGGAGCGCCTGGAGTGGAACAACATCCGCTTCCGGGCCCTGGAGCGGGATACCACCCTGGAGGTTACCTCCTATCGCATAGCGGACTACAACACCTACCAACAGGCTTACGAAGGACACTACCCGCACTACGCGACGAGGGTCAGCGCCGATTCCGTCCGCCGGGATTTCCGGGCCGGTGACCTGCTGGTCCCCACCGACCAGCCCGGGGTACGCTATCTCCTGGAAACCCTGGAGCCCATGGCGCCGGATTCATTTTTCAATTGGAATTTTTTCGATGCTATCCTCCGGCAAAAAGAGGGGTTTTCCCCCTATGTCTTCGAGGAGACTGCCGCGCAGCTCCTGGCCGGTGATTCCCTGTTGCGGAAAAATTTCGAACGCATGCGGGATACCGTCCCGGGCTTTGCCGATTCCGGCTACCGACAGCTCAACTGGATTTACATGCAGAGTCCGCATTACGAGGCGGCACACCTGCAGTATCCGGTATACCGGCTTGAGTAGAAATTTTCGAAAGGATTCCGCGGATCCGGGCGTTTTCGCAAATCAGGGCAATTCCGCAGATTAAAGGGTTTCCCCGGCTCAAAGGGTTTCGGTGGGCGGCTCGAAAAGGATACGGATATTGATATAGGATTTCTTCAGGGCTTTCTGGATTTTCCGGGGTCCCTTCCATTTGACTTTCTTGATCCCCTCGCTTTTCTGGCCCTTTAATTTCCCGGAGTAATCCGTTTTCATGGCATACCAGTGCACCTCCTTGAGGTGGTACTTCCCCTTGCGCTTAAACACGTGGTAGGTGGTGCGGAGGTGGTTCTCGATCCTCAGGCCCTTGACCCCGGTCTCTTCTTTCACCTCCCTCAGGGCACACTCTTCCAGGGTTTCCTTTTTCTTGATTTTCCCCTTGGGCAAATCCCACTTCTTGTTCCTGTAGATGAACAATACCTTGCCCTGGGGGTTGGTCACCACCCCTCCTGCCGCCACGGTAAGCGGTATCTTGGCTGCGAACTTATTGAGGATTTCCTCGATGTTCGGGTGGTAGATAAAGGCTTTGCTG
>CAXQQM010000107.1:0-4749 GCA_964226055.1 Robiginitalea sp.
GCCCTGGGTACACCGGTGCATCGGCCTGTTCGGGATCGCATTCGATTTCCTGATCATCCCCCTCCTGCTCTGGAAACCGACCCGGAAATGGGCCTTTGGCGCCTCCATTTTTTTTCATCTTTTCAACTCGGTGGTTTTTCAAATCGGGATATTCCCCTACCTGTCGCTGGCGTTTACCGTATTCTTTTTTGAACCCGAAACCATCCGCCGCACATTTTTCCCGACCAAGGCCGCCGGGCAGTGGCAACCCCCCTCGGTCCGGCCCCGGTATGCCGGAATACTGATGGGGATCGGCCTGGTATATTTCACCCTGCAGGTCCTCTTGCCGCTGAGGCATTACGCCATCCCCGGAGACGTCCTGTGGACCGAGGAAGGGCACCGCATGAGCTGGCGCATGATGCTCCGCAGCCGGCGGGGTTCCGTCCAATTCCGCATTGTCGACAAGGCCACGGGCATCAGCGAACCTGTAAAACCGGACAATTACCTGACGCCCCGCCAACGCCGCAAGGTTCTCGCCTACCCGGATTTTATCTGGCAGTTTGCCCAATACCTCAAGAAATCCTATGCGAGGCAGGGGAAGGATATTGCCGTCTATGCAGCAGGCAACATGCAGATCAACCGGCAACCGGCAGCCCCCTTTATCGACCCGGAGGTGGACCTGGCGGCAGAGCCCTGGGACCACTTCCGCCATCACCGCTGGATCCTGCCTGCCCCCTGGGAAGCGAAGCAGTCGGAATAACCGTTGCCAATCCAGGGCGGTTCCGTTGGCTGATTCCATATTTTACCCTTAAATTTGCAGCCTAAATTTGCACGGAACATGCTGCCACTGCACACTTTGCGGGAACATCCCGATTCGATCGCCGAAGCCCTGGGTAAACGGGGGATCGATGCCCAACCCATGATCCAGGAAGTACTCGAATTGGACAAGCGGCGCCGTACCCTGCAAACCCAATTGGACAGCACCCTGGCAGAGGCCAATACGCTGTCGCGGGAGATCGGGAATTTGTTTAAGGCTGGGAAAGCCGGGGAAGCCCAGGAACTGAAGGCCCGGTCGACGGAACTCAAGGAGTCTTCCAAGGCCCTGGCGGAATCCCTGAACGATGCAGCAGAGGCCCTGCAGCAAGCCCTTTACCAGGTACCCAATACCCCCCATGCCTCCGTCCCGGCCGGAACCGACGAGGCGGACAACGAGGTGGTCTTCGAATCCGGGGACCTGCCTCAGGCCGGCGGCAGTGCCCTGCCGCACTGGGAATTGGCCGCCCAATACGACCTGATCGATTTTGAACTCGGGGTGAAAATTACCGGGGCGGGGTTCCCTGTCTACAAGGGCAAGTGCGCCCGGCTCCAGCGCGCGCTGGTGAGCTTTTTCCTGGACCGGAACACGGAAGCCGGATACCAGGAAGTACAGGTCCCCCACCTGGTGAATGAAGCCTCCGGGCTGGGCACGGGACAATTGCCCGACAAGGAGGGCCAGATGTACGAACTCCGGGACGACAAATTGTTTTTGATCCCTACCGCAGAGGTCCCCGTTACCAATATGTTGCGGGACGAGCTGCTGGACCTCGGCGACCTGCCGCTCTGCTATACGGCCTATACCCCCTGTTTCCGGAGGGAAGCCGGCAGCTACGGCGCCCATGTGCGCGGGCTCAACCGGCTGCACCAGTTCGACAAGGTGGAAATTGTCCGGGTGGAAGAACCCGGGAACTCCTACGCCGCCCTGGAGCAGATGGTGGAACACGTCAAAGGCCTGCTCGGCGAACTCGGGCTCCCGTACCGGATCCTCCGGCTTTGCGGGGGCGACCTGGGCTTTACCTCGGCCCTGACCTACGACTTCGAGGTCTGGTCGGCGGCACAGGAGCGCTGGCTGGAAGTGAGTTCCGTGTCGAATTTCGAGGCCTACCAGGCCAACCGGCTGAAACTGCGTTACCGCGATGGGAACAACAAGCCGCAACTGGCCCATACCCTGAATGGCAGCGCCCTGGCCCTGCCGCGAATCCTGGCATGTATCCTGGAGGATTACCAGGACGAATCGGGTATCCGCATCCCGGACGTACTGGTGCCCTATACCGGTTTCGACCGGATCGGGTAACCGGGCCGGGACTGGAGATTTGTCTATCGGGCCGTTACCCCCTGGGCAATGCCAGGAAGCCCGCCCCGTATTACTTCGTATCTTTGTACAAAGCCCTGTTATGAAACAATTCCTGTGTTCCCTGGCAGTCCTGTGCCTCTCGGCCGTTTCCGCCCAGGAAGATTTCCTGGCCAAACAGTACTTCAACGACGGGGATTTTGACAAGGCGGTTGTCTATTACGAGAAACTGGCGGAAAACAACCCGAGGCGGACGGACTACACGGAAGGCCTCGTATTGTGCTACCACCAGCTGGAGGCCTATGACAAGGCGATTTCCTTTCTCAGCAAGCGCCTCGAAGAGGGGAATGCCTATCCGACACTCCTGATCGACATGGGGTACACCTACCTGCTTATGGACCAGCCCGAAGAGGCCGAAAAATGGTATGGCCAGGCCCTGGAGGCCATTGAATCCAACCCGAATTTCGGCTATGGGATCGGGTTTAAATTTCAGCGCTACACCTTGTTGGATTATGCCTTGCAGGCCTATTCCCGGGCGATGGAACTCAACCCGGAACTCGATTTCAATTTTCAAATAGCCCGCATTTATGGCGAACAGGGCCTTATTGGGGAAATGTTCGATGCCTATATGGACCTGTTGCAACAGCGGGAATCCGCCAAGGCGAATGTGCTCCGGGTAATCGAATCCTTTATCGGCCCGGACCCCGAGGCCGAAAATAACCAGTTGCTCCGCCGCGTCCTGCTTACCAGGGCCCAGAAAGACCCGGACCCGCTCTGGAACGAATTGCTCAGCTGGCTGTACCTGGAACAGGGGCAATACGCCAACGCGTTTAACCAGGAAAAGGCTATATACCGCCGCGTGCCGGAGGTCCGGCTCGACCGCATGGTAAACCTGGGTCGCAGCGCGGAGGAGGCCGGGGCCCGGGATGCGGCGGTCGCTGCATTTGAATTCGTGGTAGATGAGAGCAACGACCCGGTGAGCCGGCTCAACGCCCGCCTCCACCTGATCGATATCGGGCTGGCCGACAACGGGGAAAAGGACCTGCGGGAGGCCGAAGAAGCGTACAGGGAGCTGATGGACGAATACGGCTATGCCTCCTCCACCCTGCAGTTGCAGGTGGCCTATGCCAAATTCCTGGCCTTCCGGCTCTCCAAACCCGACCAGGCAATCCGCATCCTGAAAAACAGCCTGGACCTGCCGCTCCCCGAGTATGCGGAAGGCTACGTCAAACTCAGCCTGGGTGATATCCTCGTTTTCGACCAGCGGTTCAATGAGGCGCTCATCTTGTTTTCGCAAATCCAGAAATTGCTCAAAAATGACGTGATGGGGCAGCAGGCCCGGTTCAAGGTAGCCCAGACCAGTTTTTTCAAAGGGGATTTTGACTGGGCGCTAACCCAGCTGAAGGTCCTGCGCAATTCTACCTCCCAGCTCATCGCCAATGATGCCATGCAACTCAGCCTGATTATTTCGGACAATTCACTGGAGGATTCCACCCAGACCGCCCTGCGAAAATACGCCCGGGCCGACCTGCTTGCCTACCAGCAAAAAAACGAGGAGGCCCTCGCCGCCCTGGATGACATCCTGACCGGCCACAAAGGGGAAAAAATCGAAGATGAGGCCCTGCTGATGCACGGCAGGTTGCTGGAAGCGGCCGGCGATTATTCCGGGGCCCTCCTGAGTTACCGCAAAATCGTTGAATTCTTCGGGCAGGACATCCTGGCGGACGATGCTCATTTTGCTTTGGGCGAGCTGTACCGCACCCGCCTGGACGACCCGGCCAAGGCCATGGAACACTACAGGGAAATTATCTATCGTTTCCAGGACAGTTATTACTTCCCGGAAGCGCGCAAACAATTCCGGAGGCTGCGGGGCGACCCCGTCAATTAACCCCCGGGGGAAACACTATCTGTACATGATTATCTACAATCTCACCATCAATGTCGAAGACGCTATCCGCACGGAATGGCTCGAATGGATGCGGACCACCCATATCCCGGACGTGATCGCCACGGGGGCTTTTAAACATGCGCGGATCTGCCGGGTACTCGTGGACGAGGAAATGGGGGGGACCACCTACTCGGTCCAGTACACGGCCCCGGATCGGAAGTCCCTGGAAGCCTATTACGGAAAACACGCCGCCAGGTTGCGGCAAGAAGTATCCGACCGGTACGGGGACCGGCTAGTGGCATTTCGCACGGAGCTGGAAATTATCAGCGAACACGAATGAAGCCACCCCTCGCATATCTCGTTGCCTATGGCATGCGCCCCGATCCGGGGGGACGGAAACGAATAAACGGTAACGAGCCTCCGGCCGGAAACACCGCTTCCAATGAGCAGGGATAGGGGTAACAGGAACTCCCCGGGCAAAAAGGGAGGGGGCGCGAGGCGCAAAGGCGAAACCCAGCGCAATACGGGGGTACGCGCCAAAAAGCACCTTGGCCAGCACTTCCTGACGGATGCTTCCGTGGCCTTGCGCATTGCAGGGACCCTGGACCCGGATGGTCCGCCGCGTATCCTGGAAATAGGTCCCGGCACCGGGGTGCTGACCGCCTTCCTCCTCCGGCGGCCCGTGGACCTGCTGGCCGTGGAACTCGACGGGGAATCCGTCCGCTACCTCCGGGAGGTTTTCCCCCTGGAGCTGGCTTCGGAAACAACATCCCAC
>CAXQQM010000108.1:0-3309 GCA_964226055.1 Robiginitalea sp.
AAAAAACGACCCGGGCGTGGTGTTTGTCATGCAGCGCTTTCAACAGGGGGATGTGGTCCAACCGGAATGGGTGGGTACCGAAAGGCAGGTTTTTGCCCGGATATACATCGAAGCCGACACCATTGGGGAGGTCAATTCCAAAATCGTCGATTTTAACGACCGGTTGAAGATTGTGGATACCCGGGGGGGAAATATGATTATTTCGCAACTGGAACCCTTTGACGAAAAGGATTACAGCTAAACAATGCATTTGAAAATGGATCAAAATAATAATAAGACAACTACAAAAACTGCCGTGGTAACAGGCGGTTCCAGGAATATCGGTTTTGCGATCGCCGAAAAATTCCACGGACTCGGGTATCGCGTAGCCATCCTGAGCGTTTCCGGGAACAGTGCCCAAACGGCTGCCGAGAAAATTGACCCCACGGGGAAACAGGTAATCGGCATCCACTGCGATGTAACCGATGAAGCATCTGTTGGGGCGGCACTCGAAGCCACCCATGCACAATTTGGGGGTATTGATATCGTTGTTAACAGTGCGGGGCTGCTGGATATGTGCAGCATCGAGGAAATGACGGCCGAACACTGGGACAACATTATGGAGACGAACGTCCGGGGTACATTCACCACGGTACAGAAAGCGATCCCGTACCTGGAGAAGAGCCCCGCTCCGAGGATTATCAATATCTCGTCGAATGCCGGCCGGATGGGCGGGTTCGAAAACGGGTTGGCATACAGCGCCTCCAAGGGGGCCATTATCGCCCTCACCTATGGCCTGGCCAGAAGGCTGGGGGATAAAAAAATTACGGTGAATTGCATAGCCCCCGGCACCATCGAATCCGATATGTCCGCGGCGCGAAGCGAGGAAACACAACGAAAATTAAAACAGCGATTCCCCCTGGGAAGGTTTGGGACCCCTGAGGAAGTAGCGGCTGCAGCCTGCTATTTTGCCAGCGACGAGGCTGGTTTTACCACGGGCTCCGTACTGGATGTCAATGGGGGGTTATTCATGGGATAAATCAAAAATATGGCAAAGAATATATTGGAATGGTTCAGTTTAGAAGGTAAAAAGGCCCTGGTTGTAGGCGGTGCCGGGGATCTCGGCAAGGCAATGGTGGAAGCCCTTGCACAAGCCGGGGCCCAGACCGTCATCATCGACTTTGACGAGCGGGTCTTTGAGCTGTGCGACAAGTTTAAGCAAGATGGCCTGCAGGTAGACGCCATCCGGGCGGATGTCAGCGAGATTTCGCAGGTCCGGGAATCTTATAAGGAAGCCCTGGAAAAGCTGGGGGGTACGATCGATATCCTGGTGAATTCCGCCGGGATTCAAAGGCGGTACCCGAGCGAGGAATTCCCGGAGGAGGAATGGAGTAAGGTGATTGCCATTAACCTGGATGCCACTTTTTACTACTGCAAGTACGCTGCCAACGACATGATCGAAAATGGGGGTGGGAAGATCATCAACATCGCCTCCCTGATGAGCTTTCTGGGCGGGATTACCATCCCGGCCTATGCCGCCTCCAAAGGGGGCGTTGCCCAGTTGACCAAGGCATTGTCCAATGATTGGGCAGCCAAAGGCATCTGCGTGAATGCCATCGCCCCGGGGTATATGGATACCCAATTGAATACGGCCCTGATTGCCGACAAGAAACGGACGGACGAAGTGATGCTTCGCGTGCCGATGAAACGCTGGGGGGATGGAGAGGATTTGAAAGGCCTGACGGTTTTCCTTTCTTCAGCGGCCAGCGACTACATTACCGGGTGCGTGATACCCGTGGACGGCGGATACCTGGCCAGATAAAGCGAATATCATGAGACTGAGCATCCTGATTCCGCTCTACAACAAGGAGCAATACATCGACCGCTGCATGGACAGCCTGCTGGCACAGGACCTGGCCCCAGGCGACTTTGAGGTGATCCTGGTCGATGACGGGTCAAAGGATGATTCGGCAGCTATTGCCCGGGGGTATGCCGAGAAATATGGAAATTTCCAGTTGATCTGCCAGGAAAATGCGGGGCCGAGCGCCGCCCGTAACACAGCCCTGGAAGCCGCCCGGGGGGAATACGTGTATTTCCTGGATGCGGATGATTTGCTGGCAAACCAGGTGGCCGGAAGGCTTCTGGACATCTGCGAAAAAAACACCCTGGATATTCTGGAATTTAATTCCAGGGATATCCAAAACCACCTGGTGGACGGGGCGGACCTCGGGGTAGCCCCCGATGGGACGGAATCGGTCACTCCTGTTACGGATGGGATGACTTTTATCTCGAGGTATTATTTCAGGAACCAGGCCTGGCGGTATTTTATCAGGCGGGCCTACCTGCTCGATACCGGGATCCGGTTCCCCGAAGATATGCGCGCCTACGAAGACCTGATTTTTACGGCGAGCATCCTCCTGCGTACCAACCGGATGGCCCGCGTTGAAATAGACGCCCACAGGTACGTCATCGTACAGGGGTCGATCGTCACCAGCAAGGACCCCGAAATAAACCTGGGGTTCATCCACGGCATGGTCAAGGCCGTGGAAGAACTCAGCCGGCTGATCCGGGGGCTGGATGGTTCGCATGAACACTTTGCGGGGGTGGTGAAAAAGATCCGGACCAAACAGCAATCCATCGTTTTTGCGCTGTGTTTGCGGGTGTTTAAGTATCGCCTCCACAACCGCAGGGACCTGAAACAAATACTGGATAAACTCAGTACATTCAAGGCATATCCGATGGACCGGAAAATCCGGGAAATCGACAACGGGAACGCATTCCACAGCAGGGTCATGGTCCCGATATTCAACAACCGAACGCTATTATTTTTGGGAACAGGCATCATGAGGCTTGTCCCGCGCACATAAACAAACTTAAACTATCAATTATGATTGGATTCCTCGTACCGGTAAAGAGTGAGCAGTTGTCTTCCGACTGGCATCTGTTCAGTCAACTCGTAACCCGCAGCCTGAAATCCATCAGCGGGCAGAAAGATGGGGATTTCCAGGTAATCGTCGCCTGCCACGAGCTGCCTGAAAACCCGTTGAAACATCCGCAAATCCACTATATCCAGGTCGATTTTCAACCGCCCCAGCTCACCGACAACGGCGACTGGGAGGAGGACAGGCAACGCAAGGAGGCCGATAAGGCGCGGAAAATCGTCAGTGCCTATGAGTATGCCGATGAGCATTTTGATGTGGATTATTACATGGTAGTGGACTCGGACGACCTGATCCACCACGGCATTTCCAAATACGTGAATGCGCGTGTAGACACCAACGCCCCCGGCTGGTTTGTCAAAAAGGGCTATTTCTACCGGGAAGGCGAGAA